>JAZNTF010000248.1:0-22156 GCA_045591625.1 Candidatus Fimenecus sp. | reverse complement strand
GCCATTTTTTGCCTTTTTAAATGTGCAGAACGCATTTTTCTCGTTTTTTCACATATTTTCTTGATTTTTCATATGTTTTTCTCGTTTTTGATATGATAAATATAAAAAATCCCACCCCGAAATTTCGGAGTGGGATTAGTTTTTGTTGTTAATTAGTCAGCGTTTTCTTCTTCAATCTTGTCAACGATTTCCTGTGGAACAGCCTCACCGTGTTTAACAAAGAGAATACAAAGAATACTCAAAATGAACATAATCGGGCTGTAAACGAAGAGTGAAAGGTATGTTCCTGAAAGCATACGAACTATACCGTAAACAATAGGTGATGCAATCTGTGCAGAGAAGGTTGCAGTGTAGTAGTAGCCTGTAAATGTACCAACCTTATCAATACCGCCTATATCAAGAACAAGTGGTAATGTGTTAACTGTGATGAACATATTTGCAGCACCACCAAGGATGAGAACAGGATAAATGAGAATATTAAGAATCTTTGTAACCTTATTAACAGAATCGTTAATAGTTGCCATAGCCTTTGCAAATGTTTCATTACCTTGTGTGCCGAAAATTTCTCCTGCAACCTTTACAATATCATCATAAATAGTTGGGCCTGTTTTTTCAACAAGATACTTGTCAAAAGCCTCATATTTTTCTGCTTCTGCACCAGTTTCAAGATATGCTACATATCCATCCATTGTGAGGACGTCAACAACATCTTCCTCTTTTTCACTCTTGTCGAAAAATCCTTTGACTGTATCAATAAAGCTCTTTTTCTCTTCTTCAGGTTTGTTTTCTTCTGCTACTTTAATAAGTTCAGCATTGTATTCATTTATTTGGTCATCAACTACAATGTAAGCATTGTTTGAAGTAACATACTTACTAATTGAAAGGTTCTGATTACCAAGCATTACCACGAATGTACCAAAGAAAACAACGAAGGCTGCAAGGAAGATTGAAAGACCTATAAGAATTGTCTTTTTACGACCAAGCTTCTTACCCATTTTACCTGCTGGGATTGCTGCAAGAGCAGTAAACACAACGAAAACAAGCATAATTCTTGATGCTTCAGCTGTAATCATATGAAGAATTTCTTCAGCAAACAATGAGAAGAATGTTGTGATAGCGTTTGATCCACAGAAGAGGAAGAACAAACAACCGAGCATAAAGAGAAGACTCTTTCTTTCACCCTTTGAAAGCTTTTCAGCTTTTCTTGCTGCTTTTTCCGCTTTCTTTGCAGCTTTTTCATCAGCATACTGATTCTTTGCTACATCATTTTGAAGACTTGAAGGCTCTTTAACAAAAATACGCACAACAAGCATACCGAGAATCATAACAACGGCACCAATTTCAAAAACATAAGGGAAAGAAACTTGCTCATTTGCTGTAATCTGTTCTTTAGAAAGACCTGTGAAAAGTCCACAAAGAGCAATAGCAAGAGTACCAGCAAGCATTGCAACAGCACTACCAACACCACCCATAAGGTTGATAATCGCATTGCCTTCTGAACGAAGGTGAGGAGGAGTAAGTGCAGGCATAAGTGCTACTGCAGGAGCTCTCCAGATTGACATTGAAAATACAAAAAGAATAATTGTAATCATTGTTGCAGGCAGTGTCCATGTTCCCTTAACATTGAGAGCAACTAACGGAATAAGTGCGAAAAGGAGCGCAGAAACAGGAGCACCATAAACAACGAAAGGACGGCACTTACCGAGCTTTGAACGGCAACGGTCTGAAAGCTTACCGAAAGTTGGCTGGAAGATAACGCCAAAAATATTATCGAATGTCATAATGAAGCCGATAAATAGTGGCACAAGTGTAAATCCACCTGTTGCTGAAATTGTGCTTTCACCTTGTGAAGCAGCAAACTCGCCAATCCAAGGAACTGCCTTTGCAATAGCTTGGCTAAGTGAATCAACCCATGTACTTTCAGAAAGAATCTTATTAAGAATTTTTGTTACATATGGGTCGTAAACACCCCATGCAATTGATGTTGTGAGAAAAGCGAAGCCTGTAATGATGGTATGCCAGGTATGAAGTTTACCATTTTTCTCACAAAAAAGTTCTGTTTTACTCATAATGCACCTCCGTGATAATTTTACAAAATTATACAAATGTATTATACATTATCTTTCCCAAAAATTAAAGGTGAAAATGTACTAAAAAGCAAAATTATTTTTGTACAGAGTGCAAAAATACAACTCACAGATACAAATCGGAGTTTATCTGGGTTAATGCAGAGTTCAGAATGCAGAATTGTGGAGTGCGGGTGTCCGGTGGACACCTCTGCGAAGCAGAAGCACTGTTTGAGCCGGCAGGCGAGTATCTGCGTTGCGATTGTATTGGCTCCCTCGTCAGAGGGAGTCAAAGAAAGTGCAAACAAAAATTAGCGATAAATTATAATTTCTTTATCAAAAAAGAAAAAGGGTGATTTTTAATCACCCCAGAATTTTTATTATTATATTTTATCGTCAATCTCTACAATTCTGCCTTCAAGCTCGTCAAGCTTTGATTCCAGGAATTTATACTCCTCTTCCCAAAGGGCAAATTCTTTCTTATCGTCCTCATCAGGTTGAAAATCCTCAAGGTCATAAAGTTGGTCCTCAATCTCTTCATATTCCTCTATGAGCTTTTCTCTCAGAGCCTTCAAGTCATCAGGATTATTTATGTTAAACTCCAATATTTTACCCATTGTCTGTTTCTCCCGATTCGGATTTGTTTTTGTTTCCGGTTGTCTTGTTTTTCTCAAAATCGTTATACTGATAAACCGGGAATGGGTTTCGTGGCATAATCGCAGCAAGAATACCATAAACAATTATACCGCCAACAGCACCTGTAATCAACGTTCCTACTGCATATATTATTCTTACAATAGTAGGGTCTATTTCAAAAAACTCTGCAATGCCTGCACAAACACCGTCAAGTTTTCTATCTGTGCTCTTATATAGTTTTTTCTCTTTAAACATAACATTTTCCTCCGTTAGAAATCAAAATATTTTAAATAATTGCACCTTCGGGCATTTCTATCATATCTGTTACATCATTAGTGTTTTCCAGCTGTTCATATTCTCTGTAATACTCAATACCATATTCAATACCGGCTTTAATGAGCTCGCCACCACAGGCCACAAAGCTGACAATAGTTGTGAAAAGTGAAACACCAAAAAGAATTACACAAAGTATTATTGCTTTTTTCATATTTATTTCTCCTCACTATTTATTTTCTTTAAACAAATCTTAATTTCATATATTGTCCACAAAAGTGTTATCATCGCAAGGAAGAACACTGTCGCTGTAGATGAAATTGCAAACACCAAAAATGCCACAGAACCTATTGCCGGTACAATATAGCAATATGCTACTATCATTATTGCTGTCAGAAGGAATAATCCGAATGTAGTCGGAAGAGAAATAAACGCCTGAATTATATTCCATATAAACGCCAGAATCCAAAGAGGTTTTTTTGACTTTTTCTTTTCCTTAACAGGAATATAAGATTGAAAAACCGCATCTCCCACATATTGTTTTGCACATTCGAGAGGTGAGCCTAACTCTTCACAAATCTGTTCTTCTGTTTTTCCTTCTATTTCACCCTCACGAAAATGTTCACGATAATCTTCAAGAATGTCGTTTCTTTCTTCATGTGACAAAGCTCTCAAATAGTGATAAAGCTCATTCAAAAAATCTATTCTTTTCATTACTCCGCCTCCTCAAAAAATGAATTGACCTGTTCAGTGAATTCAAACCATTGTGTCTGAAGTATTCTTTGTCTGTCAATTCCTTCTTTGGTAATTCTGTAATATTTTCTTGCAGGACCTGTTGATGATTCCCTGAGATAGGTTTCAAAATAGCCTTCACTCTGTAATCGCTTAAGCATAGGATAAACCGAACCTTCGGCAACAGTTATTTTCTTACCAAGCATATCTGCAAGCTCATATCCATACAAATCACCCGATGTAAGAGCTGTCAAAGCGCACAACTCCAAAACGCCTTTTTTAAACTGCGTATTCATATCCTGCCTCCTTTTCTCATTTTTACAACATTATAATAACACACACTACTATATATTGCAAGATAGTTTATAAAAATTAATACTTTGTTAATAAAAAAGGAGAAGACGAGTGTCCTCTCCTTGTGTTTTTATTCATCAAATGGTAAAACAAAGTCATTTTCTGATGAATTATTCTGAACTGTAGAAGTTGAAGTATCCTCAACAAGCTTAACCTTCACTTCAAAAGTAGAAATAGCATAAGTTGTTGAATCAACCCGACAAATTTCAAGCGTCAGTACATCTCCAACCTTACCATTTTCTATAACCTCAAGCAAGACATCATAGGTGTCAAGCTTTTTACCATTTACAGCAGTAATCATATCTCCTGACTTGACATCAGAATTCAACAAATCACTGCCCATCATAATTTCTTCAATAACAATTGAACCTGCAGGAAGTTTGTTTGCTTTCACGACAATTGAATATGTCTGATTCTGTGAAGCAGGAATAAATGTGAGACCAAGCACCGGACGATTTGAAACATATCCGTTCTTAATAAGCTCATCTACAACTTCCTTAACTGTGTGAGTAGGAACTGCAAAGCCCATACCCTCATATTCAGTAGACGCAATTTTTGATGAATTTATACCAATTACCTGACCATATTCATTGAGAAGTGCACCACCCGAGTTACCCGGGTTAATTGCAGCTGTATGCTGAACACAAGCAACCTCATATCCAACAGGACTGTCAATAGGTCGTGCAATTGCCGAAACCATACCTTCTGTAAAGGAACCAAAGAACTGTGTACCACCCGGATTACCGATTGCATAAACTGCATCACCGACAGTCAAATCATCGGAACTTGCAAACTCGGCAGCTTTTAAATCTGTTGCATTGACTCTGAGAAGACCAATATCCGTTTTGGCATCCACACCTACTACATAGGCATCATACTGTGTACCGTCATCAGTTTGAACAATAATCTGAGGGTTTCTTACATCAATAACATGAGCACATGTGATGATATAAGTAACTGTCTTGTCATTGTTAAGCCCCATAACAACGCCGGTTCCCTCGGAATATACCTCCTGCTGATTTCTTGTATATACAAGAACGCCAACTGAACTCTCATGAACCTTCTGATAAATCTGTTTTGGTGTCAACACACCTTCTGTAGGAATATCGCCTTCCTCTTCATCAGGAGCTTCCACAAGATTCATCTCTGTATCATCACCATTAATAGCAGGTTCTTCTGAATTTGAGCCTGAAAAAAGTGATATTACCAAAACTGTAACAGCAAAAAGAAAAACAATTGCCATTATAACACAAGCAATAATCTTACCTTTTTTCTTATCTTTTCCCGTTTTTTTCTGCTCCGGTTGTACTGAAGTACTGTTATATGGCGGATATTGAGTTGCCTGAGTATTATATACCGGTGGTGTATTAGGTGCCATAGTCGGTTGTGGGTTTGCCACCTGATTCACAGGTGTGTTACCCATTGGCACTCTATTTGGCATCGGATTTACAGGTGCATTGCCCATTGGTGCTCTGTTTGGCATCGGATTCACAGGTGTGTTACCCATTGGCACTCTATTTGGCATCGGATTCACAGGTGCATTACCCATCGGTGCTCTGTTTGGCATCGGATTCACAGGTGCATTACCCATCGATGCTCTGTTTGGCGCTGGATTCATAGGTGCGTTACCCATTGGCGCTCTGTTTGGCATTGGATTCACAGGTGCATTACCCATCGGTGCTCTGTCTGGCACAGATTTCATAGGGGCACTACCCATATTTTCTTTATCAGGAGCAGGGTTGACAACAAGGTTATCCTTATTACCCTCACCATTTACTCCATTATTCACATTTTCATTCATAAATTATCCTCCAGTCTGAGCAATCTACTTGCCATTACCCTTTGAAAGTATAAATGTAAATCTTGTATATTTCCCTTTTTCACTATCAACAAGGATTTTTCCATTATGCATCTCAATTATAGTTTTGCAGAGATACAAACCAAGTCCCGCACTTTTAATATCATAACTTCTTGAT
The DNA here is from genome assembly GCA_045591625.1 of Candidatus Fimenecus sp. Taxonomy (GTDB): domain Bacteria; phylum Bacillota; class Clostridia; order Oscillospirales; family Acutalibacteraceae; genus Fimenecus. The sequence goes on along the minus strand of JAZNTF010000248.1, from coordinate 16,119 downwards.
TTATCAACCTTATAAAATCGCTCAAAAATTCTTCCGATTTCCTCGGATTCTATTCCTTCACCCGTGTTTTCAACAGATACAAAAACCATATTCTTTTTATCTTCATTTATATAAACAGAAATTGTTCCGTTATCTTCAGTGAATTTAACCGCATTATCTATAAGATTATAAATTACCTGATATATCATATCACGGTCGGCATAAACCATTGTCGGCTTCATTTCTTCAAAGCCTTTTATGTTTATGTTTTTCTTCTCAATTTCCTGCTCAAATGTAAGCATACAATTTATTATAAGCTGAGATATATCAAAATCCTTTAGTTTTATATCAAGCTCACCTGCTTCAATCTTTGAGAGATTAAGCATAGATGTAACTAACCTTGACAATCTTTTAACTTCATTTGAAACAATCCCAAGATATTCTTCATGTTTTTCAGGAGGAATTGTGCCGTCAAGCATACCATCGATAAATCCACCTATTGTAGTCATAGGCGTTTTTAATTCGTGAGAAACATTCGCAACAAAGCTTCGACGGGACGATTCTAAAACCGACAAGGCGGTTGCCATCTGATTAAACGAACTACAAAGCGTTGCCAATTCGTCAGAGCCGTGCACCCTGACTCTCTTACTGAAATCACCCTGAGCGTAAGCCTTTGTAGCCGCTGACATCTGTCTTAAAGGGCTTGTCAATTTTGCAGTAAAGGCATAAATTACAATAAAAGAAAGTACCGATGCAAAAAGTGCCGACATAAAGAATAATCCACCCATATTTGATGCATATTCAGTAAACTTCGGCTGAATAGGTGTACTTGCAAAAAATGCACCAATAAATTGTCCGCGCACATAAACAGGATACCCTGCAAAGAATGTATCTTCAGAAAAGAGCCCTGCCACTTCCTGTGTGCTGAAATACTCCCCTTTTTTCACAGTTTCCAATATCTCCATCGGAATTTTGTATCCACTGTGAACAAGACAACCTTCATCATTAGGAGAAAAAGAATATAGAAAATCCTCTCTGCACAAAAGCACATTTCCCTCGTGGTTAGAGAAAAATATGTCCGCATCAATAGCTGAACCGGTTATACCAATAGTATTACTGATTATAACCATAGCTCTGTCAACATCTGACGGTGAATTACATTCAGAAAAAAGACTTGCACCATATTCTGCACATTGCTGAACATTAGTTTTTAGCATATTCTGAGTTTCTTTTGCCCACCGATTGGATATAAACACCATCAGAGATGAAGCTAAAACAAGATAACTTACAAGCATCAGAGCTGTCATAATTGTAAGATATTTTGCAAATAATGGCAAGTGTGTAAAAAACACATTTATTTTTTGCACTCGTCTTTTAAAAAAGTTACTTTTTTTCATGAGTTTCAAACTTATATCCTATACTCCAGATTGTGCGCAATTCCCATTCTTCGGAAACACCCTTAAGCTTATCGCGAAGTCTTTTTATATGCACATCAACTGTACGACTATCACCATAATAATCAAAGCCCCATACATCATCAAGAAGCTGGTCACGAGTAAAGACTCTGTCCGGATTACTCGCAAGGTAATAAATAAGCTCCAACTCTTTAGGTGGTGTATCAACAACCTGACCATCAACCTTCAATTCATAATTTGTAAGGTTTACTGAAAGCTTGTCATATTTTACTTCTTTTATTTCTGATTCTTTAACTGCAGATGTACGACGAAGCACTGCTTTTATACGAGCAATAATCTCTTTTGTGTCAAATGGTTTTGTCACATAGTCATCAGCGCCAAGCTCAAGACCCAAAACCTTATCAAAGACTTCATCCTTAGCAGTAAGCATAATAATAGGCTTTTCACTTACTTTTCTGATTTCTCGGCAGACCTGCCACCCATCGAGTCCCGGAAGCATAACATCGAGCAAAACTAAATCCGGGTTTTCTGATGAAAACATACTGACAGCATCTACGCCATTATGTGCCATGGCAACGGCATAACCTTCTTTTTCAAGATACATTCTCAATAAATCACAAATATTCTTTTCATCATCCACAATAAAAATTTTTTCCTTTTGCATATCATTGCCTCCTCAATTAATAATTTCCATAATAATATCAAATAATTTTTAACAAATTAATCACAAACTTTTGTTATTTTATAAATTATTTATGATATTTCCCGTTATTGCTTATGGAAAATCCTCTGTAAATTTGCTCCGTAAGCATTATTCTTGCCAACTTGTGAGGGAAAGTCATTTTTGACATAGAAAATTTAAAATCAGACATTCTCTTTATTTCATCAGAAAGTCCAAAAGAGCTTCCGATTATAAAAACAACACTATTTCTCCCTGAAAGTGCTATATCATCAAGCTTTTGAGAAAGCTCTTCAGATGACATCTGTTTTCCCTCGATACACATAGAAAACACATAGGAATTTTTAGGAATTTTAGCAATTATCATCTGCGTTTCTTTATTGAGTGCATTTTGGATTTCACTCTGCGACGGATTATCTGAAAGTTTGACAGGTTCAAGTTCTGTCACCGTCATTTTACAGTATGCTGAAAGTCTTTTTTCATATTCTTGCGAAAAATCCTTCATATACTTTTCTTTTAGTTTACCCAAAACAATAAGATGAACATTCATCATAATATCATCGCCTTTTCGTCCCACACAGGTTTTGCAACCCGGATAAGGTAATCGTCGCCCTCCTGTGCACCTTCCATTGCAAGTGCACACACACTCGTCTGATATGCAAGTTGCGGAAGATTGTTTTCACGGCTTAAATGTCCCAAGAAAAATCTGGTTGTTCCCGTCTGCAATAATCTTGCCACCGTTTTTGCACAATCGTCATTTGATAAATGTCCTTTTACTCCCAATATTCTCCTTTTAAGAATATATGGGTAACCACCGCACTGAAGCATATTCACATCGTGATTTGATTCAATCATAACAAGGTCCGAGCCCTTTATTGCATCAAAAACCGAATCCGTCATAATACCTAAGTCTGTTGCGACCGAAAGCTTTCTACCATTTGCTATTTCCACTGTATACCCACAAGGCTCTTTAGAGTCGTGAGAAATAGAAAAAGGTTTAATACACATGCATCCCAAATCTGCTCCGTCAGGTGTTATGATTCGACATTCTTCCATATTTTCGAGAGCGTCAGTTTCTGACAACGCCTCGTATGTACCCTGTGTCATATATGCTCTTACCTTATGCTTTTTGGAAAAAATTCTCAAACCCTTAACATGGTCACTATGTTCGTGTGTTATAAAAACATTACGAACATTATCAGCATCTACCCCAATATTATACAGAGCTTGCTCAATCTGTTTTGCCGTCATTCCCAAATCAATAAGAATCGAATCGTTACCGGCACCTATATATATGGAATTCCCTGTTGAAGATGAAAACAAGGGACAAAATTTTGCCATAATTTAACTTCCTTTTTCTATCAAAAAAGGACGGTGTAATTACCGTCCTTCAAAAATTCTTAACCTACGCTCAATACGGCTTTTTCGTCGTCAGGACTATTTCTTAATTCTATATCCGCACCCAAGCTACGTAATTTTTCAATTATGTTATCATATCCACGCTGTATATGATGAATTTCCTCAATTTCAGTTACTCCGTTTGCAACAAGACCTGCAATAACCATTGCCGCACCTGCACGAAGGTCATTAGCAATAACAGGAGCACCCTTAAGGCCCTCAACACCCTCAATGAATGCAGATTTTCCGTCAACAGTCATTTTAGCACCCATACGTACCAACTGTTCAGTATAACGGAATCTGCTGTCCCACACGCTTTCAGAAACCATACTGTTACCTCTTGCAATAGCAAGAAGAACTGAAAACTGCGGTTGCATATCAGTAGGGAATCCAGGATGAGGCATAGTCTTGACACTACAATGATTAGGACGACAATCTGAGAAGATTCTGATTGAATCGTCATATTCCTCAACCACAATACCACATTCAATTAGCTTTGCAGTAATTGATTCAAGATGCTTAGGAATAACATTCTTAATAAGAACATCGCCTTTAGTTGCTGCAGCAGCAACCATATATGTGCCTGCCTCAATCTGGTCAGGAATTATAGCATATTCGCAACCATGAAGCTTGTCCACACCACGAATTTTAATAACATCAGTACCTGCTCCGCGAACATCAGCACCCATAGAGTTAAGGAAATTAGCAAGGTCAACAATATGTGGCTCCTTAGCCGCATTTTCAATAATTGTAAGACCCTTTGCCTTAACAGCTGCCAACATAAGATTTATTGTAGCACCAACTGAAACAACATCAAAATAAACAGAAGCACCTAAAAGATTTTCCGCCTTAACATCAACCATGGCATTTTCTTCCATAGTAACGTTTGCTCCGATAGCCTCAAAGCCCTTAATATGCTGGTCGATAGGACGAACACCAAACTGACAACCACCCGGCATTGCAACCTTTGCATGGTTGAATCGGCCCAATAAAACGCCGATAAAATAATAAGAAGCACGCATAAGCTTGGATAATTCGTGTTCAACTACATTTGAACGGATGTGAGATGTATCTATTTCAAGAGTACTTTTATTTATCATTTTAATTTCTGCACCCAGATGGCGCAAAATCTTAACCATAGCAGAAACATCACTGATATCAGGAATGTTTTCAATTCTACAAACACCCTCCGCAAGGATGGTAGCAGGAATTATCGCTACAACGGCATTCTTAGCACCGCTTATTTCAACTTCACCGGTCAAGCTTTTCCCGCCGTTAATTATGATTTTTTCCAAGGACTCTTCCCTCCCAAAAAACCAAATAATAAAGTAAATACAATATGTAGTAAATATGCAAAATTCATAGCATTTGAGTTGTAAATCCACAATGACGCTCAAAAGCCTTTAATAGTATACCACTAATTTTTAAAAAATGAAAGACTATTTTGCAAAATTTTATTATTATTTTACATTTTTTCATGAAATTAATCGAACAAATGTTCTTGAATCAGTTGACTATTATGTAAAAATAATGTATAATAGCTAGAGCTCCACCCTTGAAGGTGAACTTAACACAAAGGAGAGATTCCATGTTATATTATCTCGAAAATGTTTTTTTAAAAATCTCCGTCGATACTCATGGTGCTGAATTATCTACAATTTTTAATAAAAAAGATAACAAAGAAATGCTTTGGCACGGTGACCCACAGTTTTGGGGAAGAAAAAGTCCTGTGCTTTTCCCTGTTGTGGGTAAATACAAAAACGGAAAAACTACATATAACGGAAAAGAATACTTCCTTGGTCAACACGGTTTTGCAAGAGATAGTGAATTCTCACTTATTGAACAAACAGAAAGCAGTCTTTCCTTTGAACTTACAAGCAACGAAGAATCTCTTGCAAAATATCCTTTCAAATTCCGACTTGTGTGTTCATTTGAGCTTAAAAACGATACAATTATCGTTGGTTGGAAGGTTGAAAACGCAGACGACAAGACCATTTATTTCTCAATCGGTGCTCATCCTGCATTTTACTGTGAAAAAAGTAAAACTGTTCTTACAATGAACAAAGAAAATCTTGAATATAGCCTCGTCAATGGTGATGGACTTTATACTCCGAAAAAATACGATGTAGAAAGCAGTTTTGTGCTTAACGACAATATTTTTGACAATGACGCACTTATAATCGAAAACAGTGGCGTTACAGAAGTAAGCCTTGTTGATAACGATAAGAAATACATTACCGTTAAATTTGATGCACCACTTTTCGGCATCTGGTCACCAACAAAGAAAAACGCTCCTTTTGTATGCATTGAGCCTTGGTACGGCAGATGTGACGGTGAAGATTTTAATGGTGATATTACAGAAAGAGAATGGGGCAACTCACTTTCTGTTGGCGAAACTTGGTACAAGGAGTATGAAATAGTAATTTATGGCTAAATTCAAATATATTTTATTCGATTTTGACGGTACATTAACCGATTCATCAGAAGGAATTTTCAAAAGTCTTACCTATGCCTTTGAAAGTTATGACCACGGCACTCCTTCTGCTGATTTGCTAAAAAAATTCATCGGACCTCCCCTTTATCACAGTTTTACTGTATATTGTGGATTTGATGACAAACACGCTTGGGAAATGACCGATAAATATCGTGAAAGATACAGAAAAATCGGTTATCTTGAAAGTAAACTTTATGACGGTGTTGCCGAAACTCTTAAAAAATTAAAGGAGCAGGGCTATATCCTTGCAACAGCATCATCTAAGCCTTTGCATTTCGTTGACCAGATTTGCGAAAATCTTGGAATCAAGAAATATTTCGATTTTCTTGGTGGTACTGAATTTGACAACACAAGCGAAAGTAAAGCAACAGTTATCGAAAATGCTATGAAAAATATCGGCGCAACCATGGAAGAAACTCTTATGGTCGGTGATACAAAATTCGACATTGAGGGTGCACATCAAGTTGGTATCCCTTGTGTTGCCGTGACTTATGGTTTTGGCGCAATGGAAGATTTTAAAGAATACAATGCTGAATATATTGTTGATACAGCAGAAGAAATTATAGATATAGTGAAGTGAGAATATGTCAACACCTTTAGCAGACAGACTTCGTCCACAAACCATTGACGATATGGTAGGACAACACCATCTTTTAGGTGAAAATATGCCACTCAGAAACATTGTTGAGTCAGGCTATTTACCAAATTTAATATTTTACGGTCCGTCAGGTACAGGCAAGACTACTCTTGCAAGAATTATTGCAAAAAATACAAATCGAAAACTGCACCATATAAACGGTACAAATGCAAGTACAGCCGACATTAAATCAATCGTCAGCGAGCTTGACACGTTTGCAGCACCCAACGGTATTTTACTTTACCTTGACGAAATTCAGTATTTTAATAAAAAGCAACAACAAAGCTTACTCGAATACATTGAAAGTGGTAAAATCACGCTTATTGCATCCACTACTGAAAATCCGTATTTCTACATATACTCTGCGGTACTTTCCCGTTGTACCGTTTTTGAGTTCAAATCAATTACTCCTGAGGACATTATTCCTAATGTTAAGCGTGGATTTGAATTTCTCGAAAAAGAAACAGGTATTGAACTAGAAATCGAAGACGGTGTTTGTGAGCATATTGCAACAGCCTGTGGCGGTGATGTTCGAAAATCCTTGAATTTCGTTGAACTGTGTGTTCTTTCTGCAAGCATTACCGATAACAAGAGAGTCATTACTCTTGAAAATACAGGTAGCCTTACAATGAAAAACACATTCCGTTATGACAAATTCGGTGACGAGCATTACGATATTCTCTCTGCTTATCAGAAGAGTATGCGAGGCTCTGACCCTGACGCAGCACTTCATTATCTTGCACGACTCTTAGAGGCAGGAGATATGATTTCTGCAATTCGAAGACTCCTCATTTGTGCAAGTGAGGATGTTGGTCTTGCTTATCCGCAGATTATGCCCATAGTTAAATCTGCTTGTGATATTGCAATGCAGGTGGGTATGCCTGAGGCTGCAATCCCACTCGGCAATGCAGTTGTATTAGTTGCAACAAGTCCGAAATCAAACACAGGTCACGATGGAATTTTTGCGGCTCTTGATGATGTTCGAAAAGGCAATTACGGTAAAATTCCAAGACAATTACAGAACAAGCATTATGATGGTGAAGATGCAACGGTTAAGGGACAGCATTACTTGTATCCTCACGATTATCCTAATCGTTGGGTTAAGCAACAGTATCTGCCTGATGCTTTGAAAAATAAAAAATATTATCAGTTTGGTGACAACAAAACCGAACAAATGGCAAAAGAATATTGGAAAAGGATAAAAGGTGAATGATATGGCTAAAAGAGAAGATTACATCAGTTGGGACGAATATTTTATGGGTATTGCACTTCTTTCTGCAAGAAGAAGTAAGGACCCAAGCACACAGGTTGGTGCTTGTATCGTTGATGACAACAACAAGATTATGTCAGTAGGCTACAACGGGTTCCCTCACGGTTGCGACGATGATGAATTTCCATGGGACAGAAGTGGTGACGAATACGACACAAAATATCCTTATGTCTGTCACGCCGAGCTCAATGCAATTCTCAACAACGGTGGCAGAAACCTAAAGGGCTGTAAAATCTATGTTGCTCTTTTTCCTTGCAACGAATGCGCAAAGGCAATTATTCAGAGCGGTATCAAGGAGGTTATGTTCCTTTCCGACAAATACAAGGACAGCCTTAACAACCGTGAATCAAGAAGAATGTTTGATGCTGCCGGTGTCAAGTACACAAAGGTTAAAATGAATCGTGACAGTTTAACTGTTAGCTTCAAGGAAGAGGACATCTGATGGGTAAAAATGACTTTTTTGCTTTTACATCACGCACCAAATACATAAATCGTTGGGCGTTGATGCGAAATACAAGATACGAAACCTTGAGTGAGCATTCTGCCGAGGTTGCTCAACTTTGCTATGCTCTCGCTTGTATAGGAAATCAGCGTTTGGGCAAGGACTACAACTGTGAAAGAGCATCACTTTTAGGTCTTTATCACGACACACCTGAAATTATCACAGGTGACTTGCCAACTCCCGTTAAATATTACAGCAAGGAAACAAAAGAAGCATATAAATCAGTTGAAAAGAACGCTACAAAACAGCTTCTCGGGATGTTGCCTGAGGATTTGCTTCCATCTTACGAATCACTTTTCAAAAAGAAAAACGAAGACAAAGAATTGTGGAAAATCGTAAAAGCTGCCGACAAAATAAGTGGCTACTTAAAATGCGTTGAGGAAAGAAAAGCAGGTAACAGTGAATTCTGTGAAGCCGAAGAAAAGCTCTTAAAGGCTATCGAGAAAAACGAGTTGGAAGAAGTACAGATTTTCGCAGAAGAATTCCTTCCATCTTTCCACAAAACACTAGACCAGATGAAGAAATAAGGTGAGTTTATGAGAAACTTCGCAGGCTATGCTGAAAACGAAAATTTCAAAGTTGGTTGCACAGGTCAGACCACCTATGTCTATGACAAAGACGGTAATGAACTTGCAAGATTCAAAAAAGATATATTGTATGGCTACCGGCCAATGTTTAAACCCAACTCAAACATTGTAGTTGTTAAATCGACTATGGATAAAATCGCAGTATATGACCTTGACTCTCTAACTCTTGTGAAAAAGTTCAAATTTATCCCTGCTGGTCAAGAAGGCTGCCAAGATGAAAGCATGTGTTTTTCAAAAGACGGAAAGATTTTTTATAATATTGAAAGTCATATGGATTGTCAAACCCGTTTAACAATTTATGATACTGAAAATTATGAGCCGATAAAAAGACTTTTTGAAAATGATAAAAAACAATCACTTCGATTTGTTGAATGCGACGAAAAAACAGGTAATATTTATCTGCTTGGGTATATGCGCGATGATGAGGGTATCTTTCACCAACCCTTTATTGCACAACTTGAAAATGACGAGCTAATAAATAGAACCAATATTTCAAAGGAAGAATACAGATATATTAACGGCTATAAAGACCTTGAAAGTCATGGTTTTACACAAGAGAAAAAAGAATGGTGTTCACTAAAATATGATGGTTACGACCTGACAGATATTGAAAAGAAAAAAATCCGTTTAGCAGATTATATTAAATAAAATTCACAGGGATGACGTTATGCCATCCCTGTTTTTATTTGGGTTATACTGTTCCTGTTACTGTGAGAACGCTTACACCCGGAGTTATTGTCCAAGCTCCCGTTGTCGGATCCTGAACATAAGTTGCAGCAGGTACTGTCACCTGACCTGCAACTGTTGCAAACTGGCCTGTCGTCTCATCATAAGTGTAGTTTGTTGTCTCTGCCCATGCAGTTCCGTTGAATGTTACAACAAGGTCAGAAAGAACAGGGTCAAAGGTATCTGTGATAAATGCATTGTCCGTTGCCAATACTTCCTCATTACCTGTATTCTGAATTGTAAAGGTATAAGTGAGTCTGCCGTTTTCTGCTACCGGAACAGGACTTACAGACTTGTTGATAGAAAGAGCAGCACCTGATGCTATTGTTATAACCTCATTTGCAGTCACAGGAGTTATACCGCCGCCTGTTACAGTAACCTGATTTTCAACCTGAGCACCTGCTGACAATGGTGCATACTCATTAACCTGAGCCTCATAAACGATAGTTGCATTACCGTTAGCAGGAACTGTAATTCCTGAAATCACAAGTGGTGGTCCTGCTTCAGTAACCGGTGCTGCCTGAAGAACACCATTTGAAAAATACTTTACAGAATCCGGAACATAGGTTAATGGTACAAGATTAAGTGTATCAAAAGTATATGCACCCAAATCATCCGAAACGGTTACTCCTGTAAGTGCTGTGTCACCTGAATTTATAAGTTGAACAACATAGGTCACCCTATCATTTTGAGTATATTCATCAACAACTGCTGTCTTTGTAATTGTGAGAACCTCTAAAATTTCACCAACAGCAATATTAGAATTAGTAACTGTATTGTTGTAAGAAAGCTGAGCCTGATTAGTAAATGTTGCCATAATATCCTCCTTTCATTTTATAATCATTACAGTATATGTGTAAAAAGAATACCGTGTGAAAAATCCAACAAAAAAGAGCAGGTTTTTACACCTGCTCTTTCTTTTATATACTTTTTAGAATTAAAGTTCTGCGAAGTACTTGATTGTTCTAACCATCTGTGATGTGTAGCTGTTTTCGTTGTCATACCAAGAAACAACCTGAACTTCATAGAGGTCGTCAGCAATCTTAGCAACCATTGTCTGTGTTGCATCGAAGAGTGAACCATACTTCATACCGATAACGTCTGAAGAAACGATTTCGTCTTCATTGTAGCCGAAGCTTTCTGATGCAGCAGCCTTCATAGCAGCGTTGATGCCTTCTTTTGTAACTTCACCCTTAACAACAGCTGTAAGGATTGTTGTTGAACCTGTTGGAACAGGAACTCTCTGTGCAGAACCGATAAGTTTGCCGTTGAGTTCAGGAATAACAAGACCGATAGCCTTAGCAGCACCTGTTGAGTTAGGAACGATGTTAGCAGCACCAGCACGAGCTCTTCTCATGTCGCCCTTTCTGTGAGGACCGTCGAGAATCATCTGGTCGCCTGTGTAAGCGTGGATTGTAGCCATGATACCGCTCTGGATTGGAGCATAATCATTGAGAGCCTTTGCCATAGGAGCAAGGCAGTTTGTTGTACAAGAAGCAGCTGAAATGATTGTGTCGTCAGCTGTAAGTGTATCTTCGTTAACTGAGAATACGATTGTCTTAAGGTCGTTGCCTGCAGGAGCAGAAATAACAACTTTCTTAGCACCAGCATCAATGTGAGCCTGGCTCTTTGCCTTTGAGCAATAGAAACCTGTACATTCGAGAACTACGTCAACACCGATTTCGCCCCATGGGAGTTCAGCAGCGTTAGCCATAGCATAGATTTTAAGAGTTTTGCCGTCAACTGTGATTGTACCTGCTTCATCATCAGCTTCAACTGTGTGAAGGTTTTCACCGATTTTACCACAGTAGCCACCCTGTGCTGTGTCATACTTGAGAAGCTGAGCAAGCATTGATGGTTTTGTAAGGTCGTTGATAGCTACTACGTCGTAGCCTTCTGCGCCGAACATCTGTCTGAAAGCAAGACGTCCGATACGGCCAAAGCCGTTAATTGCAACTTTAACTGACATTTTGAATTCCTCCAAATAAATTATTTACATTTTTTATTAGTATGCGCATTTATGCAATAACTATTTTATATCTTTTTAACTAAATATGCAAGAGAAATTTTACAAAAAATGTCTTTTTGTTATTTTTTTGTCAAGTGTTATAAAAAACAAGGAATATTCATGCAAAAAGGGTATAAAATTTATAGTATGGGAGGTCATTTTTCAATGAATTACAAGTATTTTTCTGAAGTATATACAAATGAAACCCAATTTCTCCGTGAAAAAATGCAATATTTCTTTGACAAATCCCTATATGAAAAAAACGAGCATATGTTACGACGTCAATATATTGCTCTTAGAAGACTACAATTTACTGAAGAACTAGTTTTTACACCCGAATATGTGAACCTTTCCGCACTTGCCGAAAGCATAACAAATGCCTGTGATATTCTGTCCTTTCCATTGGGCATAAATTTTATATACTGTGGCAATGACAACTGTTATACTGTGGGAAGTTCCAGGTTAATAGGAAAAGCCTTATTAAATCTTCTTTCTAATGCCTATCTTTACGGAAACAAAAATCTTATTACAATAAAAACTATAACAACACGGAATCATTCCAAAATTGAGGTGTTGAGTGGTGGGATTTTTCATAAAACGAATTACAACGGAAAGGGTCTTGACCTCGTTCGTAAAATATGCAATAAAAACAACGGTAAATTTTTTATTGAACAAAATTCATCTTATACAAAAGCAATAATGGTTTTCGAAAAAATCAGCAGTATTCCTTTTAATTACAGTGAAAGAGAATTTGATATCTCCACTCTTATCTGCGACAGACTCTCCCCTGTTTGTGTGGAAATGTTTGGAATGGAATATCATTAAATCAAAATATTCAAATTATAATTTATCGGGATGATAAGTAAAAAATAACCGTCAACGGAACTACCGCTGACGGTTTGCATTTTAAGTCTTATTTTCCAACAGTCTTTGCTAACTCTTGTTCTTCTTTTTTACCGATGTTATAGATAAATGCCATTGCTAAGAATGCAATAAGTGAACCTGCTGCAAGAACAATGAAATAAAGTGATTTAACTTTTTCACCGAAATCTGCTGACTGAACAGCATTCTCACCCTCAACGAAACCAATTGCGATAAGACCCCAAGAAACAACCGCCTGACCGATACCCTGTGCGAGCTTACGGAAGAATGAGTAAAGAGCATAAAGTGAGCCTTCTTCACTCTTACCTGTTTTTCTGTAACTTACTTCAATACAGTCAGCAACAATTGCCCATACAGAAATCTGGAATACTGCATTACCCACATTAAGACCCATAAGGCAGATTATATAAAGAATCATACCCGTTGAATCTGCTGAAATAGGAACAAAGAGAGATACAAGACCTGAAACAGCACCGACAAGCATACACGTTACGATAACACTCTTCTTACCGAATTTAGATGTAAGTTTTCCTAAAAGCACCATAAACACAATCATAGGTGCATATGAACCAATCATTGCAATACCAACTTTACCTGTATCCTGGAAGAAATACTGGAAAACCATATTGTTGAGAGCCATTGTTGAGTTGAAAAGTGCAACTGATGCAACTGATGCGATTGTAGCACCAACCATAGCTCTGTTTGTGAAGAATGATTTGAATGCTGAGAAGAAAGCGGTAACACCCGTTGTGTTCTTGCCGTCGTCGTCACGCTGTACTCTTTCTTTAACAAGTTTTGTTGTTCCCCAGAGAGTTGCAAATGCAACAACCGACATTACAAGAGCAACAGGAAGAAGTGTTTCACCCTTAAGGATTTCTTCTTCAATACCTGTTACAGGGTTTTTAACCTTATTGTAAACGATACCTGGAAGTATAATCATAATTACGATTGCAGGTAATGCTGCACCAACGCTACGGAATGTTGAAAGAGAAACTCTTTCCTGCGGGTCACTTGTGATAACGCTATGTAATGAACCATAAGGAACATTAACCATTGTATAAGCAATTGACCACAGGCAATAAGCAATAAGACACCAAGCATATTTTCCTGCATATGGTAATGATGTCACAGGTGCAAATAACATTACATTAAAAATAACAAGAATTAAGCCACCTGCGATAATCCAAGGCATATACTTACTTTTTTTGCCAAGTCTTTTTGTGTCGACAAGATTACCTATAAGAACATCATTAACCGCGTCAAAGATCTTTGAAATAAGAATAATTACAGCATAGTCAGCTGGCTTGATACCTATGTACTGCAAGTAAAACAACTGCATAAAGGTTGAAACAAGCTGGAATGAGAATCCGCAGCCCATGTCACCCATCGCATAGCCGAGCTTATCCATCCATCCGAATGGTCGGATATTTTGTTCTTTCATTTTTTCACGTTCTTTCATTTTTTAATTAGCAAACAGCTTATTGATTATTATAAATTAGTCCAATCATATTTTCAAGTGTCTATCTTAAAAATCAAAAAAATACCAATACAAATTCATCTTTATCAGTTTCACATTTTAATCACCTACGGACATATAGTCTACCCTGATATTTACGCAAAACACTCGTGTAGTTATACACATGCTACGGGTTTCCCTGTTTATCTTGATTTTGTATGTTGTAAATGTTATACTCAAACTAATAATCAACAATCTGATGGGGCGTTCTTAATTTTGGACAAAATAATTTTAAAAAAAGACAGTAAGGTCTTGTTTATAGGTGACAGTATTTCCGACCCAAAATTCAATTTCCAATTTGCTCATAAAATAAAGGGTAGAAATATTTATGCTTTGCAACTTAAAAAGAAGTTTAAAAAATACAGTAAAGACATAAAAGTTGATATTAAGGGTATTGCAAGTAACCGTACATATCATATATATGACCGTCTTACAAAAGATTGCATCAACTTAAAGCCGGATGTAATCATAATGTTAATTGGTGTTAATGATGCCTGGGAAAATTATGTTCCCGAACAGTATCCACCTCTTTTAAGACCTATGGAGCCACATATCCGTGAGGTTTACAGAAGACTTAAAATGGAATTGTCCGACACTCAGATTCTTTATTTAATGCCTTTTATGACTGATACAGTAGAAGAAAAACTACCATTCCACAAAAAACTTGATGAATACCGAGAAACACTTAAAAACATCGCCCTTGAGCACGGCGCTTTGGTGCTTGATATGCAAAAGGTTTTCAACGAAGCACAGAAAACAATTGCACCAAAAGACCTCGCTATTGATGGCATTCATCCTACTAATCTTGGCCATAAAGTAATGGCAGACGCAATAGAAAAACTTATCGAATTCAAATAGCAGGAATTTGTTGCATTGTTTACATTATGTGATATAATAAAACACTGTTATTTCATATTTTGGAGGAAATTCTCATGACAACAAAATCCAAATTAAACAAACGTTGGCTTTATCTTATTTCAGGTGTATTCACAATGCTTTTTTCAGGTGTGTTATATGCCTGGTCAATTTTAAAAATACCGTTTAAAAATGAATTTAACTGGAACGACTCGGTTTTAGCATTTAATTTCACATTGACAATGTGCTTTTTCTGCTTGGGTGCTTTCTGGGGTAGCCTTATCTGTAAAAAAATCGGACCGAAAATTACACTTATACTTGCTGGTCTTTTGGTTGGAATCGGTTTTGTAACTACAGGTCTTTTAACCGCGCAAAGTCCTTACCTTTTATATCTTACATACGCAGTTTTGTCAGGTACGGGTATCGGTATATCATATAATGTAGTTGTATCAACAGTTAACTCCTGGTTTCCTGATAAAAAAGGCTTTTCATCAGGTTGTTTGATGATGGGCTTCGGCATCAGTACACTTTTACTTGGTAATATTATCAGTGCATTATTTGAAAATGCAAATGTAGGCTGGAGCAAGGCATATATACTTTTAGGTATCGTAGTGGCAATTGTTCTTATTTTGGCAGGTCTTGTTCTCAGAGCTCCATCTGCGGATGTAGAATTTCCCGCACCAAAGGTAAAAAAGAATACTCAAAAAGAAAACTTTGAAACAAGAGATTTTTCAACAAAAGAAATGCTTAAAAGCTTTACCTTCTGGCGAGCATTTGTGTTTATGGCACTGATTACCGCTGTGGGCAATTCCGTTATAAGCTTTGCAAGAGACCTTGTTATTTCCGTTGATGCAGCACCTGCCCTTGCAACGACACTTGTGGGTGTGCTTTCTGTGTTCAACGGAATTGGCCGTATTCTTACAGGCGCAATTTATGACTCTCTCGGAAGAAAAACAACAATGTTGGCTTCTAATATTTTAACAATTTTTGCTGCAGGGCTTACACTTATTGCAGTACAAATCAACTCGCTTCCACTTTGCATAGTTGGTCTTTGCCTTACAGGTCTTTCATACGGCTCATGCCCGACTATGACCTCTGCCTTTACAGCATCATTCTACGGAACAAAATATTTCTCTACAAACTACAGCCTTACAAACTTTAATCTGATTGT
>JAZNTF010000247.1:0-8246 GCA_045591625.1 Candidatus Fimenecus sp. | reverse complement strand
AAACTATCGGGCAGGCACGGGTGCGGGTGTCCTGTGGACACCTCTGCGAAGCAGAAGCACCGACCGAACCGGTAGGTGAGATTTACCTGCCCCTACATTTCCAATCATATTGGTTAATATTTATAATCAGCGTCGCAGACCTAACATTTTGCACTTATAATTATCCCGACAAATTATAATTTGTTTTACTCTATTTGTACTGTACTACAAGCCACTTTTTTATTGCATATGAAAATTTAATGTGGTATCATATGTAATATATTGGCTTTTTGGAGGATAAAATGAAAAATTTACAATCGTTCATTGACCTTTTTGAAAAAAATTCCATAATGGTTGACCATAATTGTCTTGAAGATGTGGCTGTTGAAAGCATCTCATATAATTCCCGAGAGGTGACAGAAAACACATTGTTTTTTTGCAAAGGAGCACATTTCAGAGAACAGTTTTTATGTGATGCAATAAACAAGGGTGCGGTGGCTTATGTTTCCGTAAAAAAATATGATGTGGACTTGCCTTGCATTATCGTGTCTGATATTCGCAAAGCATTGTACTCCACTGCAAACTTTTTCTATGATGATGCGTGGAAAAAGCTTAACTTAATTGGTATTACAGGTACAAAGGGAAAAAGCACAACAGCCTACTATATCAAGCATATTCTTGACGAATATTTAGCCGATAATGGCGGAAAAGAAAGTGGACTTGCTTCTACTCTCGAAATATATGACGGAATAGTTCGTCAGGAAAGCACATTGACAACTCCTGAGCCTTTTGAACTTCATAAGCATTTTGACAATGCGGTAAAGAGTGGAACTGATTACTTTACAATGGAAGTATCTTCCCAGGCACTTAAATATGGCAGAACAGAAGGCGTTAATTTTAAAATCGGTTGTTATCTGAATATTGGTATTGATCATATAAGTGCAAATGAACATCCTGATTTTGAAGATTATTTCACATCAAAGATGAAACTTTTCTCTCAATGTGATACAGCAGTTATAAATCTTGATTCTGACCTTAGTGAAAGAGTCGTTGAATGCTCAAAAAATGCAAAAAGAGTTATTACATTCAGCACAAAAAATCCACAGGCTGATATTTACGGCTACAATATTCATAAAGATAATTCTAAAACTGTATTTTCCGTCAAGACGGATAAATTTGAAAGAGAATTCAAACTTTCAATGCCCGGACTCTTTAATGTTGACAATGCTCTTTGTGCAATTGGTGTAGCTTATGTACTGGATATTTCACCTGACTGTATTTATGAAGGACTTTATAAATCAAAAACAGAAGGTCGAATGGAAATATACGAGAGTGAAAATAAGAAAATTGCAGTAATTGTTGACTATGCTCACAATAAGCTGAGCTTTGAAACAATTATTTCTTCAATGAAAATGGAATATGAGGACAGACCGGTTTCAATTCTTTTCGGTTGTCCCGGTAATAAAGCTCTTGTTCGTCGTCAGGGTATGGCAGAGGTAAGTGGCAGAATGGCCGATTTTGTGTACATTACAGAGGATGACCCGGCAGAAGAGAAAATTGAGGATATCTGTGCTGAAATTGCAGGATACATTGACGATATAGGCGGAAAGGGTAAATACAAAATTATCTACGACCGTGAAACTGCAATAAAAACTGCAATAGAGGATGTAGAGGATACAGCAGTTGTAATCCTTGCAGGTAAAGGGGCAGAAACTCATCAGAAGAGAGGTCTAGTGTCAGAGGATTACGAGTCTGATGCTGTTCTTGCAAAAAAATATCTTAAGGAATATGACGAAAGGCAGGAAAAATAATGAATGCAAAGAAATTGATAAAAACAGTAATTAAGGTTGCTCCGTTTGTTACTGCAACTGTAGGTGTATTTTCCCTTGCTTTGTCAAAATACCAGGAAAAACAAGGTGATTATTCACGTGAATTTGGTGATATTGAAGATGAGTTAAAGGCAAAGATTGACGAGGTGAGAGCTGGTTATGGCAAATAAAACTAATTCTATTTTTAAAACAGCATTAGGATATGGCGTAGGTGCTATAGGTCTTGATTTGAGCTATGGTATGTTCTATTCTTATCTTTCATACTACCTTTCCAGTGTTCTTGGTCTTGAAGCAGGATTTTTGCTTCTTATTACACCGATCGCTCGAATCTGGGACGGTATCAACGACCCTATGATGGGTACAATTGTTGATAATACAAAAACAAAAATGGGCAAATATCGTCCTTGGATTTTAATTGGTGCTATTTGTAACGCAGTTGTCCTTTTCCTTTTATTCACATCCTTTGGTATGAGTGGTCTCCCGCTTTATATCTACATAGGTGTGATGTATATCCTTTGGGGTATGACAAATACAATGGCTGATATTCCATATTGGTCGATGGTGCCATCCTTTACAAGTGAAGAAAAAGAAAGAAATCTTGTTGCAACAGTTGCTCGTTCATTTTCAGGTATCGGTCAGGGAATTATCTCAATTTTAACTCCGATTATCTGTCCTATGCTTTCAAGTGGTATAACAGATGAAAAGGGTTATAGTGCAATTGGTTTCTCTCGTTGGGCAGGTATCTGTGGTATTGCGCTTGTATTCTTTGCAACGGTTTGTATTCTTGTTACAAAGGAAAAGAACGTTGTTTATGGTGAAAAGAAAAAGTTCAGCCTCAAGCAGATTTTTGAGGTTATCAAGAAAAACGACCAATTAGTTGTGTTTATTGTATTTGCAATGCTTTCAAATGCAGGTTGGTATCTTACAAGCTCAACTGCAGTTTATTACTTTACAGACTCATTGGGCAATTCCCAGCTACAGTCACTCTTCCAGACAATCGGTACAGTAGGTTCAGTTCTTGGTCTTCTTGTTGTGCCAATTCTTTCAAAGTGGTTCACAAAGAGAACAACATATACAATCTCTCTTGTTACCGCAATTGTGGGTTATGGTCTTATGCTTATAACAGGACCTGTTTTGAAACTTAATGTTGTTATTATGGATGTTTGCTATATCCTTGCATCTGTCGGTGTATCTTCAATGTTTGTTTCACAGACAATTTTCCTTGCCGACATTGTTGACTATGGTGAATACAAAAACGGCACAAGAAACGAGAGCATTACCTTCTCAATGAAGGGCTTCCTGCAGAAAATGGCATACACAATGCAGACAATCGTGCTTTTCGGTGGTCTTGGTCTAATGAATTACAATGACCAGATTGCATCCGCAAAGGTGTTGAATGAGTCAACAAAAACAGGTATCGGTGTTATCTGCTTTGGTGTGCCGATGATTTTCTTCCTGGCATCACTTGTTGTTTTCCGTAAGAAATTTAAGGTTTACGGTGAGCTTGCAGATAAAATACACGATTATATTATTGAAAAGAGAGCATCGGGAGAATAATTATGGCTGATTTAAAATTTTATCAAATAACTGACCTGCATCATTATGCACTTGAACTTGGCACAGAAGGTAAGGCATTTGAAAAAATTTGTCTTTCTGACCAGAAATGCCTCAAGGAAACAGGCGCAATGATTGATGCATATTTCGATAAAATTATTGAAGATACCGAAACAAATATTGTCCTTATTACTGGTGATGTAACCTGTAACGGTGCAAAGGAAAGTCACCTTGAGCTTATTCCTAAATTCCAAAGATTAAAGGATGCAGGTAAGAAGGTTTACGTTACAACAGGTACTCACGATTATTATCGCAAAGACGGTAACGGTACAGGTAAGGCTGAAAAATGTGTGGGTGACGAGCTTTTAACTGCAACCCGTACAGAGCGTGACGAGCTTTTGGAAATCTATCACGATTTTGGTCTTTCTGAGGCAATTTCAGTACATAAACCAAGCCATTCATATTGTGTAAAGCTTCAGGATGGTTACAGATTACTCTGTCTTAATGACGATGGTGACGAGTTTTTCTGTGGTTATTACGATGACTGTCTTGAATGGATAAAAGAACAGATTGACGATGCAAAAGCAAACGGTGACTATATTTTTGCAGTAACTCATCATCCTGTATTGCCACCAAGTCCTATTTATCCTCTTTTCAGTAAAAGAGATATGCTTGGTGACTATGAAAAGACATCAGAATTCCTTGCTGATAATGGTGTTAAATTCGTTTTCACAGGTCATACACACATGATGAATATTGCAAAAATGACCACAGCAAAGGGTAATGATTTTTATGATATCAACACTTGCTCTGCAGTTGGTTACCCAAATGCTATGCGAAAAGTTGTTATGACAGAAAAGGAAGTCATTGTTGATAGTGTAAAGATTGATGATTTCGATTGGGATTTAAAGGGAATGACCGTTGACGAATATACAAAACAAAATTTTCAGGAATTCCTCAATGCAATTTTCGATTCAATGGCATATGATATTCCAAAACTTGCCGAGCTTTCAACATCATTCAGTATGACACCTGAAATGATATATAAGCTTGAAAAGGTGCTTGTGCCATTCGGTAAATTCTTGCAAAAGGCAACCTTTGAGACAATCGGTAAGATGTTCGGTATAAGCAAATATATCCATGAGTCAATCAAGGACAGAAATGTAAAAGATTTCTT
The DNA here is from genome assembly GCA_045591625.1 of Candidatus Fimenecus sp. Lineage (GTDB taxonomy): Bacteria > Bacillota > Clostridia > Oscillospirales > Acutalibacteraceae > Fimenecus. The sequence goes on along the minus strand of JAZNTF010000247.1, from coordinate 3,707 downwards.
GTTGGAAGCCGTTACAAACATATATGTTGGTGATGAGCCATATGACCCATATACACCTGAATATCTTGCTATGTGGGCATTATTTAATAAACGTGTAAAGAAAATTATCAAGCCTGTAAAAGGTTCGGAAAAAATTGCCGAAATCCTTGATATCATCCTTGATGGTGTGCTTTATGACGCACCACCAAGTGACTGGAAAGGAACTTTCTTAAAATAAGTGCAAAATGAAAACTCCCTACATTAATTTGTAGGGAGTTAATTTTATAATTTACTGATTCTCAACGCATATTCTATATGCGATTTCTTGTAATTGCTCGATTGACTCGATACTGCACAGCTCCTGACGGTATCTTGCACCACCGTGAAGACCCTTTGTGTACCAACCCGCGTGCTTTCTCGCTTCACGCATACCGATAAAGTCACCCTTGTATTCGCAGATTTTTTTGATGTGATTTATCATAACTCTCATTTTTTCTGTTACAGGTGGGTCGGGGATAATTCTTTCGTGGTCAAGATATGCATTGATTTGCGAGAATACCCAAGGACAACCTAAAGCCCCGCGACCAACCATAATAAGGTCGCAATTTATTTCTTCAATCATACTTGCGGCAGACGGACCGTCGATGATGTCACCGTTGCCGATAACAGGAACAGAAACTGCTTTTTTCACTTCTGCAATAATATTTCTGTCAACAGGCGGAGCGTACATCTGCTTTTTTGTTCTTCCGTGAATTGTGATTGCAGATGCACCTGCACTTTCAGCTCTTTGAGCCATTTCTACTGCATTTATTGAATTTTCGTCCCAGCCTGCACGGATTTTTACAGTTACAGGCACAGGTGAAGCCTTGACAACTTCTTTGATTATGTCTTCTGCAAGTTGTGGATTCTTCGAAAGACATGCACCGGCACCGTTACCGATGATTTTTGGTGCAGGACAGCCCATATTTATATCAATAATCTGTGGATTTACCTTCATAACGGATTCAATGCTTTCTGCCATAACCTTAGGGTCGTTGCCAAAAATCTGCACAGCAGCAGGACGTTCATTTTCAGATAAAAACATCAAGTCCTTTGATTTTCTGTCACCCATTGAAACACCTTTTGAGCTTATCATTTCGCTGACAACATATGCAGCACCGTAGCCGACACATAATTCACGGAAAGCACGGTCCGCAACACCTGCCATAGGTGCTAAAACGGCTTTTCCGTTTATTTCAACATTACCAATTTTCAAAGTTATTACCTCGTAAAATTTTGATAGGGTAATTTTATCATAAGTGTACGATTAAAACAATAAAAAATACTGTTATTTTTTCTCGTTGTGTGTTACAATAACTGTAATCTTAAAACAAAAGGTGATTTTATGAAAGCATTTATGGATAAAGATTTCTTACTTTCAACAGAAACTGCGAAAGTAATTTTTGAAGTTGGTGCAAAGGATACACCGATTTTTGACTGGCATTGTCATCTCTCACCAAAGGAAATTTATGAGGACAAGCCATTTGAAAACATTACAAAGGTCTGGCTTGGCGGTGACCACTATAAATGGAGAGCAATGCGTGGCTGTGGTGTGGACGAAAAGTATATTACAGGTGACGCTTCTGACTATGAAAAGTTTATGAAATGGGCAGAAAGCCTTCCTTATTGCATCGGTAACCCGCTTTACCATTGGACACATCTTGAATTGCAGAGATACTTCGGCATTTACGAGCCGTTAAGTCCGAAAACTGCGGATATGATTTGGGAAAAATGTAATGAGCAGATTAAAGCAGGTGGTTTTACTCCTCGTTCACTTATTGAAAAGTCAAATGTTGCTTGTGTCTGTACAACAGATGATGCGGCTGATACTCTTGAATATCACAAATTATTGGTTGAAGACAAGTCATTTAAGTGTAAGGTTATTCCTGCATTCCGTCCTGACAAATCATTCCTTATTGACACCCCTGCATTTAAAGAGTGGATTGTGGCAATGGAAAAGGTTGCAGAAATGGAAATCAAGACATTTGCTGACCTTTTGACAGCTCTCGAGAAGAGAATTGCGTTTTTCAATGAAATGGGATGTCGTGCATCTGACCATGCCCTAGAATACTGTCCTTTTGAACCTGCAACTGAAGATGAATTAGAAGAAATCTTCGCAAAAGCACTCAACGGTGAAAAGTTCACACAGAAAGAGCTCGACCAGTACAGAACAGCACTTTTACAGTTCTTCGGTGAAAAATATGCAGACCTTGGTTGGGCAATGGAGCTTCATTTCGGTGCTATGAGAAACAACAATGCAAGAATGTTTAAGTCAATCGGTGCTGACACAGGCTTTGACTCTGTTCACGACCATCAGTTGGCTTACGGACTTTCTCGTTACCTTGACTCGCTTGATGTTAAGGGAAAATTACCAAAGACTATTCTTTTCACACTTAATCCGAAGGATAATTATGTTCTCGGTACAATGCTCGGTAATTTCCAGTCAAGTGAAGCACAGTCAAAGATTCAGTTCGGCTCTGCCTGGTGGTTTAATGATAACTATGACGGAATGAGAGAACAGATGAAAACACTTGCAAACCTTGGCGTTCTCGGTAAATTTGTTGGCATGGTTACTGACTCACGTAGTTTTCTTTCATATCCTCGTCATGAATATTTCAGAAGAATTCTCTGTGAAATTATCGGTGATTTGGTGGAAGAAGGCAAATATCCGAACGATACAGAATTCCTTTCAAAGGTAGTTGAAGATATTTCCTTCAACAATTCTAAAAATTATTTTGGAATATAAAACAAACTCCCTACAAACTGATGTAGGGAGTATTATTTTGCACTTTGCGTTTTGCATTTATATATTCATTCCGCCGTTTACGGAAATGTTTTGTCCTGTGATAAAGTCAGCATCCTTTGAACAGAGGAATGAAACTGCACCGGCAACATCTTCGGGAGTGCCGATTCTGTTAAGTGGTGTTTCTTCTTTCAAAGCATTCATTGTGTCTTCATCAAAATGACTTGTCATATCGGTAAGAATTACACCCGGAGAAACTGAATTTACTGTAATTCCTGAAAGTCCCACTTCCTTTGCAAGTGCTTTTGTCATGCCGATAAGCCCTGCTTTTGATGCTGAATAGTGCACCTCACAAGATCCACCTGTTTCACCCCATATTGATGAAATGTTGATGATTTTTCCTGTTTTTCTGTTAATCATATATTTAAGGACTGCGCGACTGCAATAAAACGCACCTGAAAGATTTGCTTCCATCATCCTGTGCCACATTTCGTCAGTAATGTCAGTAAAAAGTGCTTGTTCAGCAACACCTGCGTTGTTCACGAGAATATGGATTTCACCAAAGTTTTTTTCGATGTCATCAACAACAGTTTTGATAGCGTTACTGTCAGTAATATCAAGCTTATACGCCTTACAGCCTTCACCCATTTCAGCACAAAGATTTTGTGCTTTTTCTTCCGAACTGTTGTATGTGAATGCGACATTGTAACCATCATTTATAAATCTTTTTACAATGGCAGAGCCGATTCCTTTTGCTCCACCTGTAACCAAAGCAACTTTTTCCATTTTATCATCCCTTTCGGATTGCTTTTTACATTGTAACATACTTTGATTTGTTTTGCATTAAAATACTTGAAAAAATTTGCTTGTTGGAATATAATTGTTTTTACAAATAATTATGCTGGTGTGGCGCAGTCGGTAGCGCAACTGATTCGTAATCAGTAGG
>JAZNTF010000246.1:0-4952 GCA_045591625.1 Candidatus Fimenecus sp. | reverse complement strand
TCGATTGTTCCGATGATGATGGAATTTCTGATTTATTAATTAAATGGACGACAAAAACTGTTGACGGTTTTATATATAGCGACAATACTTGGAGTCATTTTGGCTGTGATAGTTATAAGGATATAGAGTGGCTTAAAATTGATATAAACGATAAAACAGCCAAATTAGTAATAGATTCATTACGGAAAATTCATGTTCCCGGTGAAATATTTGAAGATTGTGTTTATGTGTATGGTTATCGTACAGATATAGATTATATATAATTTAAATTTGGTATATTTGCAATATAATATTGTTGCTATTTTAGGATGTAAACACATAAGGAATGAAGACAAGTTTTTTGACTTGTCTTTATTTTTTTATAAAAAAGTAATTAGGATTCGAACCCAAGAGGGTCTGAACGTTAAGAAAACAGTCCGGCGGACTGTTTTTAGTGAAGAGCACAATGCAAATACCTCATTTGCATTGTGAATATACAATTCGAATCCCTATTCTCCAGCCATAAAGACCACTGGAAATATCCGGTGGTTTTATTTTTTTATTATTTTTTGTAATGAAATTCGAGACTAGTGTGTTTCAAATTATAATTTATCGGCATGTTGAAATTGTATATTCTAGGCTCACCTTGTCAGGGGAGCTGTCACCGTAAGGTGACTGAGGGGTAGTCAATTTACCGGTTAACTATCTATCCCTCCGTCATTTTCTTGCGAAAATGCCACCTCCCTCAATGAGGGAGGGTAATCGAATACCCCGACAAACTCCAATTTATCTTGTCAAGAATATATTTTTCGAAGCAGTCCGCAAAAATGGACTGTTTTTCTTTGTTTCTGTTGAAAAAAAGAATATGTGGTGATATTATTTTCTCGTACAGAACAAATGTTCGGTACAGAAAGGAGGCAGAAATGACTTTGGAACAATTGGGAAAAGAATATCTGAAACAGGCAGATGACCTTAAAAAGATAATTGATGGTTATTCTGCTCAGAAAAGGGGAGCGCATGGCGTAGAATTGTTTGAAATCAATAGTCATCTCATTACACTTCGTGAAATGGAGCGTGACACAAGGATTACAGGAAAACAACTTGTGGAATATTATTCCTGTATTTCCACGAAAAAGACGTATTGTTCACATATATTTAATTGACAAAAGGTATTTAATTAAGTATAATTGTATGGATAAATACAGTAGAGGTGACAAATGTGAAGAAAATATTTTCTTTTCTTTTAATAATTGCACTTCTTTCTTGCAGTATTTTTGCCTTTCCATCTTCTGCTTTAAGCTTTGATGATTTAGGTGTTTTGCAAGTAGAAGAATCCGATGAAATTAATTCTGTAGAGCCGAGAGCTCCCGGTGGCGGAAACGGTGGCGGTCCGGGTGGTAATACCGGCGGTGGTCCGGGCTCAGGTGGTACTGATGGCGGAGACAGTGGTAATGATGGTGGTGAAGCTACTACAGGTAATACCGGTGGAAACAACGGCGGTACAGGTAATGGCGGCGGTGGGCCTAACAAACCAAACACAGACCCAACAGAACCACCTACTACACCACCTGTTACAGAGACACCACCTACAGCATGTGCTCATTCTAATATGCAATTCGTTAAAACTGAACAAAAAGCAACATGTTCAGATACAGGCGTTGACTTATATAAGTGTTCGAATTGTGGCTATGTGGAAGACAGAACAACTCCAAAGGACACAGTCAATGGCCATAAGATAAAGGGTACGACTAAAAATCCAACCTGTACAGAGCCTGGTGAACAATCAGGTACATGCGAATTGTGTAAAAAAACTATTGATAAGCAGGTGCTTCCTGCACTCGGTCATCAGTTTTCACAGTGGAGTGTAAAAAAACAGGCTACTGCTACTGAAAAGGGTATAAAGGAAAGAACATGCCTTGAATGTGGATTTAAGGAAACCGGTGAATATACAACAGGTGATGAGCTTAATCCGATTGAGCCTTCAACAGATGTTATAATGCCATCTGAACAGGAATCAGAAACATACAGAGAAGATTTCCTTGAATTTGAAACAGAGACAACTGTGCCTTCAGATAGCTTGTTGACAAGACTTAATATTAAAGGTAGTGACATTGCCGTAATTATTATTGTTCTCCTTGCAATAGTAATGGTAATCGCTCTTTTGGTTTATGTTCTTCTCTTATCAAGAAGAAAGAAAGAGCCAAAACCTAAGGTAGAAAAAACACCAAAGGTTAAAGCTCCGAAGGGTGCAAAGAAAAAGGGCGAACAGCCTAAGCCGGAACAGACTGAACAGGTGGAAGCTCCAAAACCTGATGCTGAAGCTACAGAACAGGCAGAAACAAGCATACCTGAAACAGAAGAAGTTAAGAATTAATACAGGGCGGACGAGAAGTTGAACTTTTCGTCCGTTTTTTCTTTGCGTTTCTTATTGAAAAGAGTCTTTGTATGTGATAAAATTAAATAATTAAATAATAAGGGGATTTATTATGTCTGATTTTAAAGAAAAAATTGTTGTTGCTGCAATGAAATTAGGAATGAAGGTTATTGGTGCAGATGTTTCTCAGGAGGAAGCATTACAGGCTTTGGGTGAAGTTACTGTTACTGACGGAATGCCTGAAATTCTTCGCGAGGCTGCTGCTGAAACTGCTGTTTTGCTTGAAAACAATGGTGTTCTTCCTTTTGCAAAGGGTAGTCGTGTTTCTGTTTTCGGCAGAGTACAGAATGACTGGTTCTTTACAGGATATGGCTCAGGTGGTGACGTTAAGAAGCCTTATGGTGTAAATCTTATTGAAGGACTCAAGAATTGTGAGGATTTAGTTCTTAATACCGAGCTTTCCGATTTATATGAAAAATGGTGTGGTGAAAATCCTGTTGACCACGGAGTATGGGGACATTGGCCTAAGTTTTATCCGGAAATGCCTTTGACAACTGAAATTGCTAAAAAAGCAAAGGCAAATAGTGATAATGCTGTTTTTGTCATAGGTCGTTCATCAGGTGAGGACAGAGAAAATACTCTTGAAAAAGGCAGTTACTATGTGACTAATGAAGAAAGAACAGCACTTCACCGGGTTTGTGAGCAATTTGATAATGTCACTCTTATTCTCAATATCGGTTCAATTATGGATATGAGCTGGCTTCGTGAATTCGGAAACAAAATCGGAGCAATTATGATTGTATGGCAGGGTGGTATGGAAAGCGGTAATGCTGTTGCAGACCTTCTTTGCGGCAAGGTGAATCCTTGTGGACATCTTACAGATACTATTGCGAAGAAATATGAGGATTATCCGTCATCAGAAAACTTCGGAAATCTTGAATACAACAATTATGTTGAAGATATTTATGTTGGATATCGCTATTTTGAAACATTCAACAAGGATGCTGTTGCTTATCCTTTCGGTTATGGTCTTTCATACACAACCTTTGACATTTCATTTGATAGTGCTGAGATGGGTAAGAAGAATATTACTGTTAAATGTACTGTAAAGAATACAGGTAAGGTTGCAGGTAAAGAGGTTGTTCAGGTTTATGTTGCAAAACCTTGCGGAATCCTTGGTAATCCTGAAAAGGAACTTGCTGCATTCGGTAAGACAAAGTTGTTACAACCGGGCAAGAGCCAGAAATTAAAGATTGTAGTTCCTATTGAAAGTTTATATTCTTATGATGATAGCACAGGTGCGGGATATGCCTTCTGTTATGTTATGGAAAAGGGTGAGTATTCTCTTTGTATCGGTAATAATGTCCGCAACGCAGAAAAGGTGTGGAGCTATTATCAGGAAGAAACTGTACCTACAGTTAAATTAAAACAGATTTCAAATCCATCAATACTTTTTGAAAGATTTTATAACAGCAAGGGTAACCTTGTAAAAGAGCCTGTTACACCACCTAAATATGATTTGAAGCAGATTATATTGGATAATATCGGTGAGGCAGTTGAATTAACAGGTGATAAGGGCTATAAGCTTTCTGATGTTGAAGACGGAAAAGTTTCAATGGAAGAATTTATTGCTCAGTTAAGCCTTGAAGAATTAGAAGCAATTTCCCGTGGTGACTATAAAATGGATTCACCTTTGGGTGCAAAGGGTAATGCAGGTGCTATGGGTGGTGTGCTCCAAAGCCTTCGTGACAAGGGTATTCCACCAATGATTACAAGTGATGGTCCTTCCGGTATTCGACTCCTTTCATATTGCTCACTTATTCCTAATGGCACAGCTCTTGCTTGTACTTTTAACACAGAACTTGTGGAAAAAGTTTATGCAAAAATCAGTGAGGAATTAAAGGAAAAAGGCAGTGATATTCTCTTGGCTCCCGGTATGAATATTCATCGTAACCCACTTTGTGGCAGAAACTTTGAATATTACTCGGAAGACCCTGTTGTGACTGGCCTTATGGGTGCTGCTGCGGTCAAGGGTATTCAGACCTGTGGAGGTAGTGCTTGTCCGAAGCATTTTGCTTGTAACAATCAGGAAGTAAATCGTACAAAGAATGATTCAAGAGTTTCTGAAAGAGCTCTTCGTGAAATTTATCTTAAGGGCTTCGAAATTTGTGTTAAAACTGCAAAGCCAAATACAATTATGACTTCATACAACAAAATCAATGGTGTTTGGGGACATTATAACTATGACCTTTGTGAAAGAGTCCTTCGTGATGAATGGGGATTTGACGGTGTTGTTATGACTGACTGGTGGATGCGTCCGTCAAAGAGTCCTGAATTCCCTGAAATGTGTGACCAGGCTTATCGTGTAAGAGCAGGCGTTAATGTGCTTATGCCGGGTGGTGACAGAGTTACAAACGGAAAACCTGACGGCACTCTCTTAAAGACTTATGGCCAGAAGGATGGAATTACACTTTACGAATTACAGAGAAATGCGAGTTTTGTGCGTAAACACTGCATGAAAAAATATAAATAAACATAATGTATAAATGTTGTTTATTTCTGTATACATAACACTTTTGTTAACAAAAAATTAACATAA
>JAZNTF010000245.1:0-5129 GCA_045591625.1 Candidatus Fimenecus sp. | reverse complement strand
ATTTTGATAACGATAGCAACATTTTAATTGTCTCATATGGTAGAATTTCTGTTAATGTGCTAGAAGCTTTAAATCAGTTAAAAGAAAAAGGAGTTTCTGCATCTGTTCTTATTCTTAATAAAATAAAACCTATTAATTATGAGGCAATAAATGTTGCAATAAAATATTCAGATGTATATTTTTATGAAGAATCTGTAAAATCAGGTAGTGTAGGTGAATCATTTGCTGATTTATTACTAGTAAATGGATTCAAATCAAATTTTCATCATATTGCAGTTGATGATGGATTTATAGCTCATGCTTCCGTTGATTCCCTTATTAAACGTTTTGGATTTGACACTGAAAGTATCGTAAAAAATATTATGGAGAAACATAATGGCTGAAAAGAAAAGACTGGATACCGTTGTGGTTGAGTTAGGTTTTGCTGAAACTCGTTCAAAAGCTTCTGCGATTATTATGGCTGGCGAAATATATGTTAACGGGCAAAAAGAAACTAAATCAGGCTATGCGGTTAAAAACAAAGATATTATTGAATTCATTGGTAAAAAAATGCCTTTTGTAAGTCGTGGTGGCTACAAACTGGAAAAAGCAATGAAATTTTTTGATATAAAACTTGATAAATGCATTTGTATGGATATTGGTGCATCAACAGGCGGATTTACCGATTGTATGTTACAATGCGGTGCATCCAAAGTTTATTCAATTGATGTTGGATATGGTCAACTTGCTTGGAAGTTACGTACTGATGAACGTGTTGTAAATCTTGAAAGAACTAATTTCAGATACCTTACAAAAGAAACTGTAACAGAAGAAGTTGATTTTGCAAGTATCGACGTTTCTTTTATTTCACTAAAAAAGATTTTACCTGTTTTGTTTGATTTTTTAAAAATAAATGGTCAGACTGTTGCACTTATTAAACCTCAGTTTGAAGCAGGTAAAGATAAAGTTGGAAAAAAGGGAGTAGTTCGAGACAAAGATACTCATAAGGAAGTGATTTCGGGAATAATTGATTTTGCATATGAAACAGGTTTTTCTGTTTTAAATCTTGATTTTTCACCAATTAGAGGACCGGAAGGTAACATCGAATATCTTGTATTTTTATCAAAATCACCTGATAAAGTTCTTAATATAAGTGTTAATAAAATCAACAATATTGTTGACAAATCTCATTCAGAATTGAGTGGTGAGTAAAAATGAAAATCGGAATCGTACCAAATTTCACAAGAGAAAAAACTCTGGATGTTTTTAATAATACAATTTCATATTTTGAAAAAAATAATATAAATTATTATTTAGATAAGAAATCTTTTGAACAGGTTAATTTAGATATTGATTATTCTAAATGTATTGATAATATCTATAAAACGACTGACATAATTTTAGTTATTGGTGGAGATGGCTCATTTATTCACGCCGCAAAAGATGCTGCAGCACATAAAAAGTCTGTTCTTTGTATTAATGCCGGAAATTTAGCCTTTTTAGCCGGTCTTGAAGGTAATGAACTTAATCTACTTGAAAAGCTTATTTCAGGCGATTATGTGAGAGATAAGCGTATGATGTTAGAGGTAGTTTTAAAAGATGATTTTGGTGAAACACTTTTAGGATATTGCTTAAATGATGTTGTAATTGCTCGATTTGGCGATATTAAACTCATTGACCTTGATGTTTATTGCAACAATAAAAAAATTAACAGTTATCGCGGTGATGGAGTTATTATTTCTACACCGACCGGTTCAACCGCTTATTCATGGTCGGCAGGTGGTCCTGTAATTGACCCTGATTTAAGATGCATTACTTTAACACCTATATGTACACATTCACCATTAAACAGAACTTTTGTATTCAATGAAAATTCTGAAATTATGATTAAAGCTTCAAATTCGTTACAAAAAATATGTTTATCGACTGATGGGGATAAATCTCTTGAATTGAATAGTAATTTTGAAATTATTATTCGTCAGTCTAAATACTATGCAGAATTTATAAGAATTAAATCTGATGAATTTTTTGATATTCTCATTGACAAATTAACGTAAAGGAAATTATATTCATGAAAAAGAAAAGACATGAACTGATTTTAGATTTTATTAAAAACAATAATGTATCTCGACAGGAAGAAATCATTAAAATGCTTTTTGAAAATGGTTTTAATGTAACTCAGGCAACTATTTCTCGTGATATTAAAGAGTTAAAAATCATTAAAGAACACTTTGGCAAAAATGATATAAGATATGCTGTAAGTGAAAAAATCGGTAATGATGACAACTATAAAATGATTTTTAAACGTTCTGCGATTTCTGCCGATGCTGCAATGAACATAATTGTTGTTAAGTGTTATTCAGGTACAGCAAATGCTGCTTGTATTGCTCTTGACAGTATGAATTTTCCCGGTTTGGTTGGAACAATTGCCGGAGATGACACAATATTTGTTGCATGTAAGGATGTCAATTCTACAACAACTATAATTAATACAATAAATACATTGCTTAAGGGCTGATTTTTATGATTTTAAATCTTAAAATATCTAATATTGCCATTATTAAAGAAGCTGTTGTTGATTTTAACAACGGCTTAAATGTTTTAACAGGTGAAACAGGTGCAGGTAAATCAATTATTATCGATTCAATTAATGCAATTCTTGGTGAACGAACATCCCGTGAACTTATAAGAACAGGTAGTAATAATGCAGAAGTCTCTGCCTTTTTTGAAAATATTAATGATAATGTTATTTCTGTACTTGATGAAATTGGTGTTTCCTGTGAAGAAGACCGTTCACTTTTGATTACAAGAAAAATATCATCTGACGGAAAAAATGTTTGTAAAGTTAACGGTGTTTCTGTTACGGTTTCATTATTAAAAAGACTCGGACAATCACTTATAAATGTACATGGTCAGCTTGACAATCACAACCTTTTAAATGAAGAATTACACTATACATATATTGATAGCTTTGCAGAAAATGAAGATTTAAAAGAGGATTATCTTACTTCATACAATGAATATTGCAGATGTAAAAAATTATATGATAGTTTTATTGTCGATGAAAGTGAAAAAGCAAGAAAAGTAGATTTGCTCACATATCAGATTAATGAAATTGAAGAAGCAGATTTAAGAATAGGTGAGTGGGAAGAACTTGAAAACCGTAAAAAGGTTCTTTTGAATGCCGAACAGCTATTAATTCTTGTTAATAATGCAATTGAAATTATTGAAGGCAGTGATAATTTCTCAGGTATTTCCGATATGTTGAATACTGCATCAACATCTTTAATTAAAGCATCTTCAATAGACAATAGTTTGAATGATGTTTCAGATACAGTTGCTGATATGTCATATAATATCAATGATTGTATGGCTGAATTAAAGGATTTTGTTTATGGTTTTGATATAAATCCTGCTGAGCTTGATGAAATCGAAGATAGACTGAGTTTATTATTTAAGTTATCAAAGAAATATGGTTCAAATGAAGAAGAAATACTTGAATATTTAGATAATGCTAAACAAGAGCTTGAGGATATAACATTTTCCGATAAGAAAAAAGAAGAGTTATATGTTGAGCTTCAGGAAAAATATGAAATTCTCACAGCAAAGGCAAAAGTACTTTCTGATAATCGAAAAAAATACGGTGAAGTTTTTATAAATGACGTAAAGGATGAGTTATCATTCCTTGATATGTCATCAATCAGCTTTAAAATTGTTCAGAATAAAAAAACGTTTGATGATACAGGTGCTGATGAAATATATTTCCTTATTTCTGCTAATGCAGGTGAAGAGCCAAAGCCACTTTCAAAGATTGCATCCGGTGGTGAATTGTCACGAATTATGCTTGCAATTAAAAACGTTCTTGCATCAAAGGATAATATTCAGACACTTATTTTTGACGAAGTCGATACAGGTGTAAGTGGTCGTGCAGCGCAAAAAATCGGTATTAAATTAAAAGAGGTTTCTAAAAACAGACAGGTGCTTTGTGTAACTCATTTAGCACAGATTGCAGCATTTGCCGATAATCATTTCCTTATATCCAAATCAGAAAAAGAAAACAAGACATATACAAGCGTTACATCTTTGGATTATGATGGAAAAGTTCGTGAATTAGCACGAATTATTGGCGGTATTGAAGCAACTCAACTTTCACTTGATACTGCTGCTGAAATGATTGAAAATGCAAAGAAATATTAACTTGACTTTTAATTTTTATTGTGTATAATATTCTCAATGACTTTGAAGCGAAAAAGTAATAAGATTTTTATAGTTACAGAGAGTGTTCGGTTGGTGTAAGAACATACATAATACTTATGAAATACATCGTGGAGTTGCACTTTTGAAATAGTAGTAGGAAGTGTCGGTTGTACCCGTTATAGTGCGGAGTAATGTCAGTTACTCGTTAAGGCTGTTATCGTGAGATATCAGTAAACTGAGGTGGTAACACGGAATTTTTTCGTCCTCTGCTTTTTGCAGGGGACTTTTATTTTTTTGGAGGTATTTATGAAGGTTTATGACGAACTCGTTGCTCGTGGACTTATTGCACAGGTAACAAATGAAGAAGAAATCAAAGAAATGGTTAACAATGGTAAAGCAGTTTTCTATATCGGTTTTGACCCAACTGCTGACAGCTTACACGTTGGTCACTTTATGGCACTTTGCCTTATGAAGAGATTACAGATGGCTGGTAACAAGCCAATTGCACTTATCGGTGGCGGTACAGCTATGATTGGTGACCCATCAGGTAGAAGTGATATGCGTCAGATGATGACAAAAGAAACAATTCAGCACAACTGTGATTGCTTTAAAAAGCAGATGGAACGCTTTATTGAATTCGGTGACGATAAAGCTATTATGGTTAATAATGCCGACTGGCTTCTTGACCTTAATTATATCGAAGTTCTTCGTGAGGTTGGTGCTTGCTTTAGCGTTAACAGAATGCTTTCTGCTGAATGCTATAAGCAGAGAATGGAAAAAGGTCTTTCATTCCTTGAATTCAACTATATGATTATGCAGAGCTATGACTTCTATGAGCTTTTCCAGAAATACGGCTGTAATATGCAGTTCGGTGGTGACGACCAGTGGAGTAATATGCTCGGTGGTACAGAGCTTATCCGTAGAAACCTTGGTAAGGATGCTCACGCTATGAC
>JAZNTF010000244.1:0-14601 GCA_045591625.1 Candidatus Fimenecus sp. | reverse complement strand
CCTCTGCGAAGCAGAAGCACCGACCGAACCGGTAGGTGAGATTTACCTGCCCCTACATTTACAATCATATTAGTTAAATATATAATTCTGCATTTACTCGATAATCTCCAATTTGTAAAATAAAAAATACTCGAATGCTTTTGACTTGATTGACAATCAAGGGCTTTTTGTTATACAATATATTGTATATAAATATGTCCCAAAAGGAGCAAAAAAACAATGGATATGAAATCACTTTTTGAATATTGGTGTACCTTTGACGAGGCTACAAAAAATGAGCTTGAGGGTATCACTGACGAAAAAGAATTTGAAGATAGATTTTACAAGGAAGTTGAATTCGGTACAGGTGGTCTTCGTGGCATTATGGGTGCAGGACCTAACCGAATGAACAGATACACAATCGCAAAGGCTACAAAGGGCTATGCAGATTATCTTAAAAGCCGATTTGACGGAGAAATAAGCGTTGCAATTGCTTATGACTCACGAAACAACTCAAGATATTTTTCAGAAGTTGCTGCAGGTGTGCTTTCAGCAAACGGAATTAAGGTATATATTTTTGACACACTTATGCCAACTCCTGTGCTTTCGTTTACTGCAAAGTATCTTGGTTGTAACGGTGGTATTGTGCTCACTGCGAGTCATAATCCGAAGGAATATAACGGATACAAAATCTATGACGAAAAAGGTTGTCAGTTAGTACCTTCTGTTGCAAATCAGGTGATAGGCTTTGTGAATGCTGTTACTGATTTAAAATCAGTTGTGGTTGATGATTTTGAAGCCTCAGTCAATGAAGGAAAAATTACAATAATCGGTGAAGATGTCCTTGATGAATTTATCAAAGAGGTAAAAAAACAGTCAATTTATAATGAAAAATCCGACCTTAAAATTGTCTATACCGCACTTCACGGCTCAGGAAATATTCCTGTAAGGAAAGTGCTTCAGGGAATGAATGTTTCAATTGTAAAGAGTCAGGAATTGCCCGACGGTGATTTCAGCACAGTACGTTCTCCTAATCCTGAGGAAAAGGATGCTCTCACAATTGCCATAGCACAGGCAAAGACAGAAAATGCCGATTTTGTGCTTGGTACCGACCCTGACTGTGACCGAGTTGGTACTGCAGTTTTACATAATGGTGAATATGTGCTTCTTACAGGTAATCAGGTTGGCGCATTGCTTGTTGATTTTGTGCTTTCACACAAAAAAGATACTCTTAACGAAAAATCAACCCTTGTAAAGACCATTGTTACAAGTGAATTGGGTGCAGATATTGCAAGAAGCTATGGGCTTCAGGTTGTTGACACTCTTACAGGCTTTAAATATATCGGTGAACAGATTGGCAAATACGAAATCAATGGTGATAAGGAATTTGTAATCGGTTACGAGGAATCTTACGGTTATCTTGTTGGTACTCACGCAAGGGATAAGGATGCTGTTGTTTCTTCAATGCTCATTTGTCAGATGGTAGCATACCACAAGAATCAGGGAAGAACACTCATAGATGCTCTTAATGAAATTTATGCGAAATACGGATTCTATCTTGATGTGCTTGACACCTTTGTGCTTAAAGGTAAGGATGGTGCAGAAAAAATTCAGAGCATAATGACAAATATGCGTGAAAACGGCTCATCACTTTTCCGGAATATAAAAGATGTTCTCGATTATTCAAAGGGAATTGACGGTTTACCAAAGGAAAATGTGCTTAAATATACATTTACAGACGGAAGCTGGATGGCAGTCAGACCATCGGGCACAGAGCCGAAGCTTAAGGTTTATTACTCAATCTGCGGTGAAACAAAAGAACTTGCAACAGAAAAGCTTGAAAATATCCGAGCAATTCTCAAAAAAGAAATTGAGGGATAATTATGAGAGATTATATTGACAGAATTATAAAGCCGAAGCTTCAGGGTGATGGTGGTGAAATCGACTTCATTTCCTATGAGGACGGTATTCTAACTGTACTTTTACAGGGTGAATGTTCAAAATGTCTTATTGTTGACCGTTGTATCGCTTGGATTGAAAGTGAAATTATGCGTGATATGGGTGAAAGTGTGAAGATTGTTGCACAGAAGAAAAAACCTTTCTTCTGGGACAAATAAGGTGGTGTGAAAATTGGCACATATTAAGGTTGTAAGAAGAAGTATGCGTCCTGAGGAATGGACGGATTTGCGCTTCGGTTGGCTTAAAAGATACATATACGAAGAAAAATATGAAATAGAAAACTTAATGGTCCGTGATGCCCGTCAGGTTGCAGAAATGGAATACGAGTATTATCCTGAGGGTTGGAGAAACCTCAGAAAAGGGGATATGTACTTTACACCCGACGGTACAGCATTTTTTGAGGCAGATGTGAATGTGCCACCTTATCTTCGTGGTAAGGAATTGTGGTTTTCACTTAAAACTGCTGCGGAAATCATTGTAAAAGTCAACGGAAAATATGTTGGTGGTGTTGACCCTAACCGTGACAGAATTTTGCTCACTCCATATATCAACACCTACGCACTTCATTTTGAAATGGAGGGCTATAATCGTTCAAAGCCTGACGACGAGAGAAACCCTGAATCTCTTTCAGTTCGTGGTTGTCGTCAGATTTTTGAGGGAGCATATCTTGCCACTATCAACCATACAGTTCTTGATTTGGTTTATGACCTTGAAATGCTTCTTGATATTGCAAAAAGTGACCTTTTCAATGAAGATTATCGCGCTTTTCTTAATCGCGAAATCAACAATGCTCTTAATCTTATTGACTTTGATGATTTTAAGACAGAAGATGTTGCAAATGCAAAGAAATATGTTGATGAAGTAATTTATGCAAATGACGATTACAAGGGTAACGGTGATGTGGCACTTATTGCACATTCCCACCTTGATATTGCATATTATTGGAGAAGAATTCATTCTGTACAAAAGAATCTTCGTACAATTCTTATCCAGCTTCGTCTTATGGACAGATACCCTGACTTTAAGTACACTCACACTCAGGCTTATACTTATGAAATGCTCGAAAAGTATTATCCCGATGTGTTTGAGGAATTAAAAGAGAAGATTGCAAACGGTCAGTTTGAGCCTGTGGGTGCTATGTATGTTGAGCCTGACTGTAATATTCCTTGTGCAGAAAGTCTTATTCGTCAGTTTATGTACGGTCAGCACTATTTCCGTGAAAAATTCGGAAAAACAGTAAAGAATTGTTGGTTGCCTGACGTTTTCGGTAACTCATGGATATTACCGCAGATTCTTAAAAAGAGTGGCGTTGACTACTTTGTATCTAACAAAATGTCAACTTGGAATGATACAAACAGATTCCCGCACAACAACTTTATCTGGAAAGGTATTGACGGTAGTGAGGTTTATGCCTGTGTACCACCAACTCATTTTATAACATGGAATATGCCGTCACAGATTCAGGAAAACTGGGAGGCATATCAGGACAAAAATCAGGGCGGACAGACTATGTCCATGTTTGGTTATGGTGACGGTGGCAGTGGCTGTACTGAGGAAATGATTGAGGTTATGCATCGTTTCAACAAGCTCTCAATTATGCCGAAAACCGAGCATATCAGCGGTCAGGAATTCCTCCGTAAAAATCTTAAAGATAATAAAAATCTCGCAAAATGGGACGGTGAGCTTTATCTTGAAATGCATCGTGGTACATTCACCACAAAGTCAAAGATGAAGAGATATAACCGTCAGCTTGAATATAAGCTTCGTGAGGCGGAAATTGTTTCAACTCTCCGTCATCTTCAGGGTGCACCATATCCTTATGATGAAATCCGTGATATTTATAAAAAATTACTTATAAATCAATTCCACGACATTCTTCCCGGAAGCCATATAACTCCTGTTTATCGTGACGCTATGGCAGATTACAAGGAAATTGAGGAGAGAGTGAATGAGCTTATCGGCTCAGGTGAGCAGTATTTTAACTCCCTTAATTTTCCTCGTACTCATCTTACTTTTGTGCCTGACGAAAACGGAATCAGCACTCGTTACGGACATAAGGGTAATTGGGTTATCCCTGACCTTCCTGCTCTTTCCTGCGGTGACATTATGGTTGATGAGGTAAGTGATGAATGGCTTACAATCGGTGAAAAGGTGATTACTCCGTACTATGAAATCGAGTTCAATACGGACGGTAGTATTGAGAGCCTTTACGACAGAGAGCTTAATCGTGAATGGGTGAATGGTGAATTCAATAAACTGAAACTCTATAAGGATAATCCGGGTGTTTATGATGCCTGGGATATCTTGCCTAATTATAAAGATAGAGAAGTTGAGGTTAAAATACTTTCACCACTCAAAACTATCGAGAAAAATTCCGAGGTTGTGTCATTTGCTTGTACTCTTGGTACGGACAAGAGCACTTGGAAACGAATTATCCGTGTTTTCCGTCAGAGTCGCGGTATTGAGGTTGAAAATGTCGTTGATTGGAACGAAAAGCACGTTCTTGCAAAGGCGCAGTTTGACTGTAATGTTTTAACAAGAAAAGCAGTTTGTGACACAAGTGCAGGTTTTATTGAAAGAGAAACTCACAGAAATACAACATGGCAACAGGCTCGTTTTGAGGTTTGTCATCACAAATGGGTTGATATGGCAGAAACTGACGGTGGTATTGCACTGATTAATGATTCAAAATACGGTGTGGGACTTTTAGAAAATTCAATGAGTCTTTCACTTCTTCGTGCAACAATTCGTCCTGATGTTACAAGTGACCTTGGTCATCACGAATTCTGTTATATGATTTATCCTCACGGTGATGATTTTGTGAAGGCAGAAATCAACAATATTGCTTATGAATACAATATTCCGTTGGGTAAAGCAGACCTTATCTGTGAAAATTCCTTCGGCGAGCTTTATATGCAGACAATGAAAATGAGTGAAAAGGGTCATATGATTGTTATTCGTCTTTCAGAGCAGAATGGCAGACGAGGTAAAATCAAGCTCGGTGGCAAGGTGAAAATCCTCAACTTCCTTGAGGATGTTGTTGAAGAAACCGATACAATCGAGTATAAGCCATTTGAAATTATAACAATAGGTATCAACGCATAAAAAGTCAATAAAAAATAGGAGCAGTATGACACAAGGTCACATCTGCTCCTTTTTTATTTTTTATTTGAATTTAATCCTTTAAAAAGCTTTCGGCTTCGGTCAGGTCGGAAAGGGTGTTGATGTTGAATTCTCTTTCTGCAACCATAAGGGCTAAACCACGATAGCCGTTTGCCATTAAATAGCTGAATGAGTCACACAATTCCTTTACCTTGTCAGGGGTTGACAGGTAGGTTTCCTTTATGATTTTTTGCATTTTGCCACTAAAAACAGTGAAGCCCGTACCCTTTATATTGTTATTCACAACCTTTGGCTTTTCCTCGCATTTCACAAGGAATGAATTATCATCGATTTCAACAGAAAAGTTGTTTTTGATTTTTTCTTCGTTTTCTTCAAAGGTGACACCGCAACAGAAATCTATGTCCTCATTCACTATTGCATTTTTGATAGCTTGTGTATTAAGGCTTACGAGAATTTCATCCGCCAACTGTAATACAACAGTTTCACTGTCGTCAATAACCTTTAAAGCCTGTACAAGGGCGTCGATTAAACCCTTTTGCTCTTTTTGACAGACATAATTCACATTAAGGCTTTTATATTTATCACCGATGGCCTTCTTGATTAAATCACCTTGTTTTCCCACAACTATGTAAACTGAAGTTGCTTCTAAATCAATCAAATTGTTAAGTGCAAATTCAATTAAGTGCTTGTCGTTGATTTTTTGCAAAGATTTGCAGACATCCTGACCGGTGCTTGTTCTCAAACGAGTGCCATCACCGGCAGCCAATATAACACCAATCATTTTAACACCTCATCTTTACTATACTTTTTATATTTTAAAACAAACACTTGCAATTGTCAATAATTTATGGTACACTATCGGTGTAATGTGTTGATTAATGTACAGGTTACTTCGTATAAGTTCATTATAAAGAGTTTAAAAATCAATAATTAATTCTCTTTTCCTCAATGATAATCGGCTTTTCACCGTTGTTACGAGGAAGTGAAATAAGGTGCTCTGCACATAATGACACCATCAACAGCAATAAACCTATGAAAATGAAAATCAATCTTAACATAATGCTGTCAAACGCTTCGTTGAGGGTTAATGTGAATGCATTTGGTATGCAGAATATAAACATTTCAAGAATACTGATTATCATTGAAATGATTGATACAAAAACCACTCGTCTCGGTAAAACCCTTGAGGAGTTTACAATACCGCAAATTGCAAAGTCGTAATATTTTGAAAGTGTAAATTTGCTTTTGCCTTTTTTACGCTTGTCCTGAGTGTAATAAATCTGGTCAAAGGAAGTTCCGTATTCATAAATAAGTCCGCGGAGAAACGGCTCGTTTGTGTTGATTCTTTTGAGTACATCAATAAAGCTTTTGTCAAATAATTCGAATTCGGTTGCGTGAGGAATCATCTTTACACCGAAAACATTGTTAATCATCCAATAGAAAATAGTTCTGAAAAAATAAACAAACTTGTTTTCCATACTCTGATTTTTGATTCCGAGGACAATCTGGACACCTTTTTCCCATTTTTCAACAAGTCGCGGAATTTCCTCAGGAGGGTTTTGCAAATCGGCGTGTAAAATTACCGCACAGTCACCCTTTGCCTGTTGGAAGCAATAAAAAGTGCTTTTTGCATAACCGAAATTCTTTGAGTAAAAAACTGCCTTGATATGCTCGTCCTTACGGCAAAGCTCTTCAATTTTTTCTCTCGAGCCATCCTTTGAGCCATCGTCAAAAAAGACGATTTCATAATCATATTTGTCAAGAGTTTGCATAACAACTGTTGTTCTCTCATACAATTCGTCAAGCATACCTGCTTCGTTGTAATTAGGAACAACAATTGAAATTAGTTTTTTACTCATACTTGTCACCTTAATCGTAAGTTTTATCTAAATCATACTTTTTAATAATTTTAGGATATGCATGTGAATACCAGAAAATATAAAGGAATTCATATAATGCTTTAAATCCGTCAATAAAGAAATTAATCGGACCCTTGAGTGATATTGAATGAAGCCCGTTAAGAATTGTTTCTTTTGCAAATTCAAAAGCGCCGTGCTCCTGCAAAGCACCTTTACTTGAGAAACTTTTCCATAAGTACCAGCTTCTTATCACTCGCAAATCTACGCTCGGAACAGCTGAAAGATTCACGCCAAGAGACTCGGTCGCCACAACCTTGCTCATAGCCTTAAGACTTTTTGGTGCCTTGTAGCTTCCGTCTGCCACTACCTTATCGTACAATTCCGTGCCGGGAATCGGAGTGAAGTGGAATACAGGAGTCAAGTTAGCCTTAATAGTGTTTAGCAAACGGACGGTATCTTTCAGTTGTTTTGTTGTTTCACCGGGGAATCCGATGATGAATGAGCCTATCGTTGTAATACCGATTTTATTCAGCACCTCAAATGTAGGTGCTATTTTTGTATAGTCAATGTTTTTGTGGATAATATCCTGCATTTCCTTTGAACCGGTTTCAATTCCGAAGAAAATCCAACGACATCCGGCATCATAGAGCATCTGATATTCCTCTTCACCGAACATACCGATTCGCAGCTCAACGCCCCATTGGAATTTCAGACCGCTTTCGTGAACCTTCTGACAGAAGTCAACTAAGTCCTCTCTTTTTACTACCCAGAGCTCGTCCGAGAAGAAAAATCCATCTGCACCGTAATTTTCAATAAGATAACGAATTTCTTCAAGCACATATTCGTTTGGTCGTTTTCTGTATGTGCTCTTATGGAAATTCATATTTGAACAGAAAGCACACCTGCATGGACAACCCTTTGCAGAGTATATATACATCATTTTTTTACAACCAAGATATGTTTGCATATACTTTGGTGGGTCAATGAGTGTATAGTCCGAAACAGGCATATCACGAAGGTCGGCAAACTTACGACAAGGAGTAATGACGGTTTCGCCGTTTTCCTTATATGCCAGACCCTGAATTTCAGAGAATGGTCTGCCACTTTCAAGGGCATCCATCATTTCAAGCCATGTTTCCTCGCCCTCACCATAAGAAATGTAATCAACAAGGTCAAGGGCTAAAACCTGCTCCATCTGAAGAGAAGGCATCTGACCGCCCCAGACAACGGGGATTCCCTTTTCTCTTGCAGCCTTTGAGATTTTTTCGGCATCAATAAGACCACGTGAGGACATAAGAGAGACACCGATGATGTCGGGCTTATATGTATCTAACAATTTTTTGATATTTGATTTGTGAACACAACGGTCTTCAAGCTTAACTTCGTGACCGTGTTGCTTTACATAAGTGGCTATGGAAAGAAGTCCCAAAGGGTTTGATAGGGCTCTTGTGTAATAGCCGACGGATGGGTTAATAAATAAGACTCTCATTATTTACCTCAGAAAAGATTTTTCTTTAAAAGCTTAATTGCGTGATGTGCATAATTTTTGAACTGAGTAAAGGAGGTTATGCACTTTTTAAGTGTTTTAAGAATGTATATGGGTCGCAGATGAAAACGAAGCTGCATCTGCTTTTTGATTTTTATAACCTCGTCAATACTAACGGTGCTTGTACCGATAGTGTTAGGGGCATAATAGTCATTTCCCCAGGCAAGGTCACTTAAAGTGTTGTAATCAAGACAATGCTGATAAAGCTCTGTGCCGTAATAAGGCATTGCAATATGTATTTCGATAAAATCAGGGTTTAATTTGCGGATGAATTTTTCCGTCTGCCTGATATCCTCTTTTGTTTCCCAAGGAAAACCTACCATAAAGAAGCCGAATAACGGAATACCTGCTTTTTTAATAAGTGAGGCAGCGCGGATGCTGTCATCAAGGGTTGCACCTTTTTTGATAAGCTTCATAGTTTTTTCGGAGCCTGTTTCAAAGCCCACAGCAAGCATAAAGCAACCAGCAGCCTTCATTTTCTGAAGCAATTCAAAGGATAAAGGCTTTGTTCTTGAATTGGCAGTAAATTCAATTTTACCCTTAAGAGGGGAAGTGATGATTTTGTCACAAAGTGCCGCTGCCCATTCGTTGTCGATGGTAAAGGTGTCTGCCTTGAAGAAGAAATTACGGATGTTGTATTTATAATAGCATTCTTCTATTTCTGCAAAGACATTCTCAACGCTTCTCAAACGGACATTTTTGCCTGAAATAATAGGAGTCAGGCAATAAATACATTGTGACGGACAACCCTTTGCAACAGAAATTGTCGCCATGGGCTCACCTGTATCGGGACGAGTGTAAAGCTCGTTTTTCATAAGCTGTCTTGCAGGGAAGGGAAGCTCGTCAAGATTTTTGCTCCAGCAGTCGAATTTTGTTGAAACAAAATCAGTACCGTTGTTGTAAATAATACCTGGAATATCGTCAGGATTTCCTTCTCCTCTTAAAAGATAATCGGTCAAAGGTCCCATTATAAATTCGATTTCGCCACCGACAAGACAAGCGATATTTTTAAGGTCAAGTGTTTCGAGAAGTGATTTTTTAGGATTATAAAAAATTGCACCCTTAATAACAAAAAGACAATCGTGGAAGGATTTCACCCAATTAATGAAATCAAGGTCGTCATAAATTGTGGCATTTGTTATGCTTATGAAAATAAGATCGGGCTTGAATTCTATGATATCTGCTTTTACCTGCTCCTTAGTGGCAAGCTCGGTCTGATAATCCTTGAGCAACACAGAATAACCCTTATTAAGCAACACTGCGGCAGCATAACCAATATCGTTACAAGCGTGAGTGGTTGCAACGGCAGAATCGTCAAGATTACATTGTGCTCGGTCTTCACTTCGTTGATATGCCTTACCCGGCGGATAAAGCAACATTACTTTATTCATTAAACACTTCTCCAAGTTAAATTTCATTACATTATATCACAAAAACCTGACTAATATCAAGTGCTTATAACCAATTATTATGAAATTGGAGGTGATTTGACTTGATTTGTATTTTATGATAAAATTATGCGGTAAAATTATTGAATTTTCAGAAGGTGTCCGTAATGAAAAAAGCAAAAAATACAGACCTTTTATTTGGAATAATTACGTTGGCAGTATTGTTGATACATCTATGTTTTCTTTTTGTTGTTCCCTTTTCTGACGACGAAAGCCATTATGTGACTGTTCCTTTTCGCCTTATAAACGGTGAGAGCCTTGTTCAACACGAATGGCATCTTACACAATTTGCTTCCTTGTTCACATATCTTCCTGTGCGAATTTGGACGGCAATCAAGGGCTCAACGGAAGGAATTTTCATTTTCTTAAGATGCGTTTATCTTGCAATTCATACTTCAGTTGCGGTTCTGGTCTATAAATTTTTCAGAAAATACGGAATATGGGCAATTATGGCGTCAGTGTTGTTCTATATCCAGATGCCATACAGAATTCAGGCAATCAGCTATCAGTCAATGTTTGTTCTTTTCCTTTTGTTGTTTATGCTGTGCCTGATGTCGATTTATGAGAAAAAATCTTTTATTTTATATATTCTTGCCGGCTTGTGCTTAGGCTGTTGTTGTGTCGGCAACCCGCTTTTCTGTGGTGTTTTTGTGCTTTATCTCATAGGTTGCATTTTGTGGACAAAGAGAGATAAAATAATAAACAAAGTGGTGAGTTTGAAAGCCTCACAAAACAAAGAAAAAAAGAAAAAACTTACTAAAAAACAAAAAAGAGAAATGAAACAAAAACAGACAGATCTGTTTCCTGAAATAGAAAATTACAACTGCTTTTTCACCAAAGAAGCAATTATCGGAATCACCGTAGGACTGTTAATCGTTGCTCTGATTGCTGCGGCATTTTTCTTTATGACAGGCGGTACGGTCAAATCAATATTTGACAATGTGGAAAACCTTCTGGGTAGTAGTGAATATGATGTTGCTTCGGAGTCCGTATTCGGAAAACTGTGGAAAGCAATTGAATTTTTTACTATGGCAAATCTCAACCTGCCGTTTATTTTACCTGTATTGCTCATAGCATTGTTATTTGACAAAAAAAGAAAGACGCAATCTCACCGAATTGCATATCTGATGGCTACCTTGGTGTGGTCAGTGTTGTTCATTGTAGGTGTTATGATGAATTTGGAAATCTATGTCTGTGCGATTTCGTTACCGTTCAGTGTTATGTCCTTTGTGTGCTATGTGCTTACAGAAAAGAAAAACAAACCTCTCTTTTTATGTATGTTTGTACCTTGCTTAATAGCTTCTGTTTTCCATTTTGTTGCTGCGGATACACTTTTGGGTGCAATCGGTGTTGTACTTGCAGTGAGCAATGTATCAGGCGTGTTTTTTGCAAAAGATTTGTGGAACGAAATGCGTACTGAATCCGCTGAAAATACGGATGAGGTTAAAACTGAAAAACCTAGTCCGTTACGCAATTTAATCATTGTCGCATTCTGTGTGCAAATCGGATTTTACGGCTTGTTTTATATGTACGGACAGATATACGGAGCCGATGCTCCGAAGGCTGAAGCAGGACCGTATAAGGGGTTGTACATGTCGGAAACCGAGTACGAAAAATACAATAAATGCATAGATGATATGGATTACATTAAGGAAATCAGCAACACAGATGACCCTGTGCTCTTTGTGTCATATAAAAACTGGATGTACTTGTATATGGAACGTCCTTTTGCGGTGCATACAACATGGTACAGAGGACGAGCAGAATTTGAGGTGCTGGCTAAATATTATGAGGAAAACCCTGAAAAAACACCCGAATATATTTATATAGAGTCACCTGACCCTGAGAATACAAAGGTTGATATCTACGAGGAATTATTTGTATTCACAAGAGAGAACTTGTCAAACGGTGTTCTTCTGACGGTGACCGGTTAAATAAAGATAAAATAAAGCTCCGAGCAGGTTTTGTGTCTGTTCGGAGCATTTTTGTTGTATGTTATTTTACTATAATTTCCACATCGGTTGCTTCATCATTTTCGTAATAAGGTTGGGAATTGATGTTCACCAAAGCACCTGTCGGCACATATAAAACAGCCTTCATACCTTCCGGGACAGTAAGGTTGATGACATATTTTCCGTCAACCTTTTCATAATCAAGAGTGATTAAGCCTTTTACACTCGGAACAGTACAATTCATACTGTCGGACAGAGTGTATTGCGGGTCGATTTTAACCTTTTCATAACCTGATTCAAGTGGAGTAATACCTGCGAAATGCTTGCTCATAATAACAAGAGGTCCGCCACTCCAGGCATGATTTTTAGTACCCTGCCAAGCGTCCCAGAATTCCCAGAGGGTGGAGTAATCAGCACTGACCATACCCTCATATCTGTCCTTGATTCTGTCATAAGCTGAAGTATATTTACTTATTTTGTAAAGAGCTTCAAGAACATAATATTCCATATACGGACTTGAATTCTGAGTGGTTGTAAGCACATTTTTGATGGTTGCATATTGTTCCTTGGTTGCAAGTCCTGATAAAACTGCAAGAGCATTGGCTCTGTCGTCAGGCTTTTTCGCATCCTCACTCTTAAAACCGTTTTCTGTCCAGAGAGCCTGATATCCCTTTGAAATAGCTTCTTTTCTTTCGGTAATAAATGAGATGTCCTTATTATTTCCGAGAATATTTGCCATTTCCTCTACGGTAGAAAGAGCATAATAGTACCAGGCATTCTCTATGGCGGTCATATCTGCCTTTTTGCCCCAGTCAGGCCAGTCCCAGGAGCCTTCACGATGAACAACAAGGTTGTTGTCACCCATTTCCCAAAGCTTTAAGTAATCAATAGCAGGGGAGTAAACCTTTTGGAGAAAAGCCTTGTCACCTGTGTATTCATAGTAGGTGAGGAAGCCCACAATTCCTCCGAGCTGTTGAACAGGAAGCTCAAAATAATCACCCTGTATGGGCACAACGGTCTGTAATACTTTTGTATCGTCAATGTGAGAAAGCATTGCCTCAACGCCTTTTTGATACAACAAATACGAATTGCTGTCCATTGAGTACATTGTCATAATCATTTCACTTGTCACATCACCCCACCATTGTGCTCTTTCTCTGTCAGGACAATCCATATAATTATCACGCATAGTAACATAGAGCGTACGAAGGGATTTTTGCCACAAGGAATTCATAAATTCATCGTCACATTTAAAGTTACCGCAGAAGGAGCTGTCATATCCTGTTTCGCGATATTTGAGAGAAACAACAGTAACTCCACTTGGTATTTTATAGGTAATATGCTCACCGTTAAACCAACCCAAAGCTTCAAACTCCTGCTCACCATCCTTGGTGATATAGGTGGTTGAAACTGCACCGATTAAAGTGTTTTCGGTTGTTATGCGAATCTTCTTTCCCGCAGGTGCTACGATTTTAAGGTATGGAGTAACCTGTGCGTTATAGGGAATATCCACAGTGATTTTTTCACCGAAAATATTTTTAACAGTATAATTCTCATATTCCTTTGAATTTTCATAATCCGAAAGCCCGAAGTCTTTTAAGAAGGGTATTCCTCTCGGATAAAGCTTACCGTAAGCACCCTTACCGCCTACGGCATATTCAGTAGCATTTTCCCATGATGAAAAGTCAAAATCACTCTTGAGCCAATCACCGTCTTCTTCTCTTGAATCGTAATAAATACTGTACTCGGGAAGTCGGTAGTTAGGTGCATAACGAGAACTGTCAACGAAAGCAGGATTTCTTTTTACTTTCCAACTCTTGTCAGAAAGTATGGAGATATTGTCACCTATTGCCTCAAAAATAAAGCCACCCTGACCACTACTGTTGTATGAATAGCTCGTTTCGTCATCCCAGAACCAAGTCAAGGCACAAATGGAGTTTTCACCCGCTTTGAGGAAAGGAGCAATATCAATACTGTCATAATAACCGTTATTCGCACTTGGTCCACGCTTCACATTACCTTCAAAAACAACAGTTTCACCATTTATGTAAAGCCAATATTTTGAGTCAGCAGAAATGTGAGCAATAAGCTCGGCTGGAACTTTGTCAAGTACGATATTTTTATTAAAGCACATCCAGACATTTTCTTCCGTCAGGTTATCCTTATCCCAAATCCATTTCGCAGTCCAATCCGACTTCTCAGCGGTAGAAATCACACTGTATTCAGGAAGGTTTTCAGGTGTTTCGTAATCATTTTCAAATGGCTTCATAGTTGAATCTCCCAGAATAAAAAATGAAGAAAAATGTGAAAACACAATTATAACAACTATTAAAAGACAGGAAATAATTATCTGTATTTTTTTCATATAAACCTCCTTAAGACAGTTCAAGCATTTTGATTCCTTAATAAATCGGAGTTTGTCGGGGAGTTGAAATTCGTAGTTCGCAATTCGCAATTCATATTTTAGGTCTGCGACGCAATTATAAATCTTATCCATTGTGGTCCGTTGTAGGGGCAGGTCTCCGTG
Source organism: Candidatus Fimenecus sp. (assembly GCA_045591625.1). Lineage (GTDB taxonomy): Bacteria > Bacillota > Clostridia > Oscillospirales > Acutalibacteraceae > Fimenecus. The sequence continues at coordinate 208 of JAZNTF010000244.1, read as the reverse complement.
CCTGCCCGTAGCAAACAACACGCTCTCGGTCGGGCACGGGTGCGGGTCTCCGGTGGAGACCTCTGCTAAGCAGAAGCACCGACCGAGCCGGCAGGCGAGACTTACCCGACCCTACAAGGTTTGTTGGTTCTATCACAATTACAATCGCAACGCAGTTCCGACACTTTGCGTTTTGCACTTTGCACTTCAACGACAAATTATAATTTAT
>JAZNTF010000243.1:0-11109 GCA_045591625.1 Candidatus Fimenecus sp. | reverse complement strand
CAAGGGAAAAACTGTGTTTATAGATGCTTTTTCAGGCTTTTCCGGTCAGGAATATAACATAATTGAACAGATAATGCGACAAGCAGATGATGTATTTGTTACATTTTGCTGCGATACATCAAGAAATAACAAAAGATATGAATTGTTTTATAATGCTAATGTTGAGATTAAAAAGCTCAAAGGTATTGCGAACAAAATTAATGTGAAAATCGCACCTGAAAAAGTATTGTTTTCTAAAAAAGAGTTCAAAAAAGAACCGCTCAACTTCCTTGAGGAAAACATTTTTTCTTCACAATCAAAAATTTACAATGAAAATGCAGACGCAATTACTGTGATTCCTTGCAGAACAAAAACTGAGGAATGTCAGGTAGTTGCTGCCGAAATAAAACGACTCATAAGGACTCAGAACCTTCGTTATCGTGATATAGCTGTAATCGTTCGTGATGAAGAATGTTACAAGAAGGATTTGGCATCTGCTTTCAGAAAATATGAGATTGACTGCTTCCACGATAATCGTCAGCCTGTAAATACACAACCACTTATTGTCTTTGTGAAATGTCTTCTTAATATTCTTGTAAAAGGTTTTGATACAGAAACTGTATTGAGGCTTTTAAAAACACAGCTTTATGGGTTCACGGTTGAAGAAATCGGTCTTCTTGAGGACTATTGCCTTATATGGAAAATAACTCCGTCAATATGGAAAAAGGAATGGACGGAAAATCCCGAGGGCTATGGCGTTGATATGAGTAAGGATGCAAGAGAAACACTTGATAAAATCAATTCTCTTCGTGAAAAAATTGTTGGCCCGATTTTAGCACTTAATAATAGAATCAAGGGTTCTGACGGCGAAACTATTTCAAAAGAGCTTTTTGCATTTTTAAGAAATATCCATGTGGATGATAATTTGAAAAAATTCACTCTGTTTTTAAAAGAAAACGGTGAAACTGATTTGGCACTCGAGCAGGGCAGAATCTGGAAAATTCTTACAGAAATTCTTGACGGACTTTATTCTGCACTTGGTAGCTCTGCAATTACAATTGAAAGATATTCAGAATTGTTCGATATTCTTGTGGCTTCAAAGAATATCGGTGTTATTCCAAATGGTATAGATGAGGTTATTATTGGTGGAGCAGACAGAATTCGAGCATCGGCACCTAAAATAGTTTTCTTAATGGGTGTCAATAACGGAGTTTTCCCTGGAGAAAGCTCATCAGGTGTGCTTTTCAACGATATTGAAAGATGTGAACTGATTAAAAACGGACTTCCGATAATCAGTAACCTTGAATACAACAGCGTTAGCGAATTGTTCATCGCGTACCACGCTGCTACATTGGCAACGGATATGCTTTATCTTACATATTCTCAGGTAAGCAGTGATTCATCAGCAATGACTCCGTCTGAAATGGTGAACGAAATTACAAAGATGTTTCCGAATTGCAATGTAAGAAAAGAAAATAATAAAATTGACCGAATTGAAAGCCGAAGCTCTGCTTTTACAGTTATGGCGGGTGAGGCGGTTAGTGGTAGTGTTCTCGGTGAAACCTTGAAGGAATACTTCCGTGAAAATGATGGTGAAAACGAACTTTCAAGAATAGAAAAAGCCGATAATAAGGAATACAAAATCAGTGACTCGGACCTTGCAACTGACTTCTTCGGCAAGAATATGTATATTTCCGCTTCCAGGGTGGAAAAGTTCTACAAATGTCCATTCAGTTATTTCTGCGAATTCGGACTTAAAGCAAAGCCACGAAAAGAGGCAGAGGTTGACGCGGCACTTTCAGGTACGCTTGTTCACCATGTGCTTGAGGTTTTCCTTACCGAAAATCGAAAATCTGTTCTCAAAAAAATGTCGCAAAGTGATATTAAGTCAAAAATCAATGTGATTGTGGACGAGTATATAGAAGAAAATATGGGTGGATACAGCGGTAAAGCAGTAACCTTTATAAGAACAGTTGAATTGTTGAAAGAAAGTGCATATAAGGTTGTTTTACACCTTGTTGAAGAGTTTTCACAATGTGAATTTACCCCTGCCGATTTTGAACTTCGTATCAATAATGACGGACAGATTCCGCCTTATGAAATAAATCTTGACAACGGCGGAGTTGTAAAAATTGTAGGTAGCATTGACCGTGTTGATACCTATGAAACCGAAGACAATACCTTTGTGCGAGTAATTGACTATAAAACCGGTGGCAAGAAATTTGAATTGGGTGAAGTTTTTTTCGGACTTAATATGCAGATGCTTATCTATCTTTTTGCTATCTGGCAGAATGGTCAGGATTATTATAAAAATGCAACTCCGGCAGGTGTGCTTTATTTTCAGGCAAAAAGTCCCAAGGTAAGCTCTAAAAAGATTACAAGGGATTCAACTCCCCATGAGTCAAAGGCAGAATATTTAAATGAACTTAAAATGCATGGTATGGTGCTTAATAATGCCGATGTGGCAGAAGCCATGGAGAAGAATTGTGCAGGTGTATTTATTCCTGCAAGCTATGATAAAACAGGTGCTCTTAAAGGTAATATCATTTCATTAAAATCATTGAGCATATTAAAAGAAAGAGTCAATTCCTCAATTAAAAATATGGCTCAACAGCTTCAGATGGGTAATATCGGAGCACTGCCTGTTGAAAAAGGATGTACATATTGTAATTATAAGGATGTGTGCAAACGCGAGGAAAATGACCCTGTAAGAGAAATGAGCGTACCAACCTTTGATGATGCAATATTAATGTTAAGAGGTGACGAAGATGGCGAGAAAATGGACTGATGCACAAAAACAGGCTATTGAATCAAGAAATGGTACTGTCCTTGTTTCTGCTGCAGCAGGTTCAGGTAAAACTGCCGTCTTGGTTGAGCGTGTAATTGAATATATTACAGATGAAAAAAATCCTGTGGATATTGAAAAGTTGTTGGTGGTAACCTTCACAAAGGCTGCAGCAACCGAGATGAAGGAACGAATCTCAAAGCGTCTTGGTGAGCTTATATACGAGCAACCTGAAAACCAGTATCTTAAAAGGCAGAAAATGTATCTGCCAAATGCTCAGATTTCCACAATGGACAGCTTTTGCAGTAAGCTTGTCAAGGAGAACTTTGAAAAAGCAGATGTTGCTCCTGATTTTACTATGATGTCGGGTGTTGAACACGAGATACTGAAGCGTGATGTGGCTGGTGAGGTGTTAGAGGAAATCTATAGTCTTCCTGCAAATGAAACGGACAGTTTCTTAAGGCTTTTCAGCAACGGAAGAAACGATGAGGGACTTATCGGAGCTATTCTTTCCCTTTATGAGTTTGCGATGGCATCACAGAATCCTCTGAATTGGGTTGAAACGGCATTTTCCGACTATTTTGATAATTTACCCATCCATCGGACAAAGTGGGGGGAATATTGCCTTAATCACCTTGCGAAAGTGCTTGATTATATAAGACTCAAAGCAAAGGATATAATAGACGATGCTCCTGAAAACAGTAATCTTTCAGGTGCGTTCACTAATGATTTGACACCAGTTATTTCATCTGTGGAGCAGATTCTTAAAATGATAGAAAATACTCCTGAAAAATGGGATGAAATCAAAGCGCATACAGAGAGTTTGAAATTCAATAAAATTCCCACAGTTCCAAAGGACGAAAAGGATTGCATTTATGATGAACTGAAAGCTCGTCGTGACAGTATAAAAGGCTATCTTGGTACAGCGTCCTCAATTCTCATTTGTACTGAAGATGAGTATAGGGAAGATATTGAGTATCTTCGACCCATTATGTCAGTGTTGAAGAAATGTACAGTCAGATTTATGGAGCTTCTGGATGAGAGAAAGCACGAGAACAATACATATTATTTCTCCGATATTCTTCATTTAGCACTGAAAATCCTTGTTGAGTTCAATGATGACGGTACTTATACAAAAACAACTCTTGCACAAGAGCTTTCTGATAATTTTGCAGAAATTCTTATCGACGAATTTCAGGATACAAACGAAGCGCAGGATACTCTTTTTTCAGTTATTTCCGATAATAATGAAAACAAATTTATGGTTGGTGATGTGAAGCAGAGTATTTATCGATTCAGACAGGCTATGCCACAAATTTTTATGGGCTATAAGGATTCCTTTAACGAATTCAGCGGTGAAAATTATCCGGCAACTATCGGACTTGATAAAAACTTCAGAAGCCGTGAAGGAATAGTAAAAGGTGTCAATTTCTTCTTCGATTTTCTTATGACCCGAAACACCTGCGGAATTGATTATTGTCGTGGTGAGCAATTGGCGTTTGGCGGTAACTATGACACCACTGATTCGGCAGATGTAAGTGTTCATATTATTGATACGGATAACAAAAAGGGTACTGACCTGGTAGCTGAGGCTCGTCATATTGGTGCGATTATCAATGACTTAGTGTCATCAGGTGTTCTTGTAGGTAAAAAGGACGAGCAACGACCAATTGAGTATAGGGACATCTGTATTCTTATGAAAGCGGTCAAGGATAAAGCCCCTGTTGTTGCTCGTGAGCTTAGCGCTATGGGTATTCCTGCTCATTTCCAGAAGCAGGGAGGCTTTTTTGAAAGCCGAGAAATAGTAACATTGTTGTCTATGTTGAAGATTATCGATAATCCGGTTCAGGATGTACCCCTTGTATCTGTAATGCTTTCACCATTGTTTCCTTTTACTGAGGATGATTTGGCAAAATATCGTTGTAATGAAAGACACGGTACTTTTTATAATGTAATCAAAAAGCATTATGATTCAGATGAAAAAATCAAGGATTTTATGGATTTGTTATCCGTTCTTCGTACACTTTCTGTGACAATGGATGTGGGTAGTCTTATTCGTCGTGTTCTTGAAATTACTTCATACAACAGTATTGTTGGTGCTATGGATAATGGTGAAAAACGAGTTTTAAATATAGAACTTCTCATAAATTATGCAGAAAATTATGAAGCTATGGGTGGTTCGGGACTTTCCGGTTTTATCCGTTATCTTGAAAAAATCCGTAAATATGATAAAAATATCGATGGTGTCAATGAGCTTTCAGAGAATGACAATGTTGTACGTATTATGACAATTCATAAGAGTAAGGGTCTTGAATTCCCCGTCGTATTCCTTGCGAATTGTTCATCAGCCTTTAACAGAACAGATTTCAGTAAAGTGAAAATCAACAGAAATTTGGGTGTTGGTACATCGCGTTATTTCCCCGATATCCATAAGGATATTACAACCTTACCGGTAAATACCATCAGGCTTTATGATAACGAAGAGGATTCTGCCGAGCAAATCAGAGCATTGTATGTAGCGATGACTCGTGCAGAGGAAAAATTATATCTTGTTGGTACAATGTATAATCCGGAAAAGAAAATTGCAGATTTGTATTACAGTTGTTATGGCAATTTTACGGATAATACAGTACCTGTTTTATCTTGCGGAAATTATACGCAGTGGATTTTACTTGCAATGATGAATCATCCTTCTTTGGACTATGATTTTCTGATAAATCGTTGCAAAAGACCTGACAGTCCTCATATTGATTTTGGTGTTTTCGAAAAAATCCAAGATGTGGAGGAAATCGAACAAGAGGAAGAAACTTTTGAGTGCGATGATGAAATTCTTAGCACAGTTTCTGAACGACTTTCATATCAATATCCATATAGTGCTGTTGCGGATATACCGGTGAAATATGCCGCTTCTGCAGTTAAAAGTGACCATAATTTCAAGTATCTGGCAAGTGAAAATCCTGGTTTTTACGGTGCGGGTGATTTCACTCCTGCACAAAGAGGTACTTTGACACATAAGTTTATGGAAATATGTGATTTTGAAAAGGCGTATCATAACCTTGATGAGGAAATATGTCGTGTTGTGAATGAAAATCTTCTTACACAAAAAGAGGCAGATGCTTTGAAGACGGACAGTATCAGAGCATTCTTCAAAAGTGACGTGTATAAAAGAATCAACAACGCTGACAAATATCTTCGTGAGCAGGAGTTTTCAATGTTCATACCAATTTCTCAGGTGAATGAAAATGTGCCTGATATTGCGAAGGACGAAACAGTAATTGTTCAGGGTATAATGGACGGACTTGTTGTTAACGGAAAATCAGGTGAAATCATTGACTACAAAACCGATAGGGTGGACACATTGGAAGAACTTTGTGAAAGATACAAAGAACAGATGAGTATTTACAAAAAAGCAGCAGAAGAGTGCTTTGGATTGCAAAATATTACAGTAACATTGTATTCTTTCCATCTTTCAAAAGAAATTTCAGTAAAAGTTGAAAAAAACACTTGATTTTTGCGTTGTCTTGTGCTAAAATCATTAGGCTATGTAAATAAGTACTGAAAGAGGTGACAATTGTCATGAAACAGGGACTCCATCCAGAGTATAACACAGTAACAGTTAAGTGCGCTTGCGGTGCCACATTTGAAACTCGCTCAACAAAGAAAGATTTAAAAGTTGATATCTGCTCAAATTGCCACCCATTCTTCACAGGTAAGCAGAAGCTTGTTGATGCAGGCGGACGTGTTGACAGATTTAACAAACGTTACAATCTCTCAAAATAATTTAAAAAAACACAATGGTGGTGCTTTTCGGCACCACTTTTTGTTTTCAGGTGATAATTATGCCAAAAGAGTATCGTACAGTAAAAGAATTTAATAGTGACGAATATATTGTGAAGCGTTCACGATTTATCGGTTATGCAAAGCCTGTCACAACGGTTGAGGAGGCTAATGCCTTTATAGCTGAAATTAAGGCAAAGCATTGGGATGCTACTCATAATGTGTATGCCTATATCCTTCGGGAAGGTGGCATAAAGAGATATTCTGACGACGGTGAACCACAAGGGACCGCAGGAGTGCCGACACTTGATGTTCTTGAAAAGGAAAATCTTGTCGACGTATGTGTTGTCGTAACAAGATATTTTGGCGGAATACTCCTTGGTGGCGGTGGACTTGTCCGTGCATATTCTCATAGTGCTAAAATCGGTGTAGAGAGTGCAAAAATTATAACTATGGCACATTGTGTTGATTTGGCAGTCGAGTGTGATTATACATTCTACGGAAAACTCAGTGATTTTCTTTCACGTGAAGAAACTGTAATTATCGATACTGAATACACAGATAATGTTAAAGTAACCTTCAGAATAAAAGGTGAAAATAAAGATAATATCAATGCAAAATTAACAGAACTCAGCTACGGAAAGGTTTTTTCGACGGTTGTTTCAGAAAGATTTTGTGAATTTTAAAAATTTCTGAAAAAAATAAAGGAATTTTGCATTTTTTTGCGTATATAGAATTAGAAGGACTTTTTTAGAGACCAAAAAGGTGGTGTTTGAATGACAGTAAGAGAAAAAATTGAAGAACGAGAAAAAGCATTGTTGTCAGAAAAGGCATGTCTCAGTGTGGATACAAAGGGCCGAATCAGCTTTGAAGAAAAATGTCCCTTAAGAACTGATTTTCAACGTGACAGAGACAGAATAGTACATTCAAATTCTTTCCGTCGTTTAAAACATAAAACTCAGGTTTTCTTATCCCCTGAGGGTGACCACTACAGAACAAGACTCACTCACACTCTTGAGGTTTCTCAGATTGCACGAACAATTGCAAACGGTCTTTTCCTTAATGAGGATTTAACCGAGGCAATTGCACTCGGTCACGATTTAGGGCATACACCATTCGGACATGCAGGGGAGAGAGCTTTGGATTCTGTTGTTGAAGGTGGTTTTCGACATTATGACCAGAGCCTTCGTGTAGTTGACCGACTTGAAAAAAATGGTAGGGGACTTAACCTTACTTATGAAGTCCGTGACGGGATTGCCTGTCATACACGTGGTAAGGAAGCAGATGCTCTTGAGGGCAGAATAGTAAAGCTTGCCGATAAAATTGCATATATCAATCATGATATTGATGACGCAGTACGGGCGGGTGTTATGAGTGAAGAGGATATTCCTCTTGCAATCCGTAAGGAATTGGGCTTCAGAAAGGCTGCAAGAATCAACACAATGGTTCTTGATGTGGTAGAAAACAGTGTTGATGATATTGTCTTTTCCGATAGAGTGCAGCAACCTTTTGATGAGCTTCATGCATTTATGTTTGATAAGGTTTATACAAATCCTGTGTGTAAGGGTGAAGAAACAAAGGCAATTGACCTGATTCTTCGTCTTTATGATTATTTTATAAAATATCCTGACAGAATTCCGAAGGCATATCACTACATAATCGAGAGTGAGGGCGAGGGTCGAGCTGTCTGTGATTATATTGCGGGAATGAGTGACCGTTACCTTATCGCAGTATATAAAAAAATCTTCATTCCCGATTCGTGGGTTGATATTGGAATTGAGGAGGGATAATATTGGCATTGTCAGATGATTTTTTAACCGAACTTCGTAACCGTGCCGATATAGAAACTACCATTTCCTCTTATGTCAACTTAAAACGAGCAGGAAGAATAAGTAAAGGACTTTGTCCGTTCCATGGTGAAAAAACTGCATCATTTACCGTATATCCCGATACACAGTCATATTATTGTTTCGGTTGCGGTAATGGCGGTGATGTGATTACATTTATTAAAAATATCGAGAATCTTGATTATATTGATGCTGTTAAATTTCTTGCGGACCGAGTAGGTATCGATGTTCCGGATGAAAATAATTATGACAGCACAATGAATAAACGCAGACTCCGTATGCTGGAGGCTAATCGAGAAGCAGCAAGATTTTTCCATAATTGCCTTGGTAAAAAAGAAGGTGAGATTGGATATAGATATTTTAAGGGACGAGGATTAAGTGACGAAACTATTCGTAAATTCGGATTAGGTTTTGCCCCTGACTCTTTTAATGCACTGACAAACTATCTTGTTGGCAAGGGATTTACAAAGGATGAGCTTGTTTTTGCCAATCTTGCAAGACGCTCACAGAAAAATCCTAATAATATCTATGACAATTTCCGCAATCGTGTAATGTTCCCGATTATTGATGTTAAGGGTAATGTAATTGCTTTTGGCGGAAGAGTTATGGATGACTCAAAGCCCAAATATCTTAATACTTCCGACACGTTGGTTTATAAAAAGAGTATGGGTGTTTTTGCACTTAATCTTGCAAAGAAAAGTGGTAAGGACAGTTTGATTCTTTGCGAAGGATATATGGATGTTATTGCGCTCCATCAGGCAGGGTTTACAAATGCAGTTGCAGGACTTGGTACTGCACTGACAAGTGACCAGGCAAATCTGTTATCCCGTTATGCTTCGGAGATTTTAATTGCTTATGATGCTGACGAAGCAGGGCAGAAGGCAGCGGCAAGAGCCCTGACCATATTCAGGAAAACAACTGCAAAAATCAAGGTGTTGCGATTAAGTGGTGGTAAGGACCCTGATGAAATAATCAAAAATTATGGTGTTGAAAAAATGAAATCCATAATTACGGGTGCGGCCAACGAAATTGAATTTGCACTTCTTCGTGAGCACAGCAAATATGATTTGGCAAGTGATGACGGAAAGCGTCAGTATCTTCAATCGGCAATTCAGATTCTTTCAACTGTTGGTGCAATCGAGCTTGAAATTTATGCTTCAAGAATTGCAAACGAATTATCCGTTGCAAAAGAGGTTGTTATTTCTGAGGCAAAACGACAAGCAAGAAGGAATACAGCTGTACAACAGAAAAAGGAATTTACTCAGATACAAAAACAGGAAGACATTCTGGACAAGCTTAATACTCAACGCAAAAGTTTTTATCGCGGAGCAAAAGCTGAAGAAATGCTCATAGCCATCGTTATGGCAAACCCTGAATTTTTAAAGGACATAGATGAGAAACTTTCTTCAGAAGATTTTGTTACGGATTTTAACGGAAGAATTTATAAAACTGTTACTGACAGACTTCGTCAGGGCAAGTCGGCAGAGATTTCATTTCTCTATGGTGAGCTGACTGAGGACGAATTGAGTGCAGTTGCAAAAATTCAGACTATGTCCCACACGCTGAAAAATACTTTTGAAGAGTGTGAAGATTGTATAAGTGTCATACTGGGCGAAAAAAATAAAAAAAGTCTTCAGAATATATCTGCAGATGGTATCAGTGACGAAGATTTTTTAAAGTTTTTTAAATAATTTCTATGGAAGTGAAGGAGAAAACAATGGAAAATATTGATAAGAAATCAGCCTTAAAAGCCTTGGTTGAAAAGGGTAAGGCAGTGGGTAAACTCACAACTCAGGAAATTGATAACGCAATTCTTGAACTTGATATTGAAATCGAAGAGCTCGACAAGCTTTATGAGCTTATCGAAACAAATAATATTGAACTTATTGACGACCTTGGTGATATGGCAAGAGACGCAATCACTGATGAAACTGATATGGCAAAAAGTGATGATGGCGGATTGGGTGACAGTAAGACACTTGTTATGGACGACCCTGTAAGAGTGTACCTTAAGGAAATCGGTCGTGTTCCACTCCTTACATCAGAAGAAGAAATTGAACTTGCTATTCGTATTTCAGAAGATGATAAAAAAGCAAAGCAACGTCTTGCAGAAGCTAACCTTCGTCTTGTTGTCAGTATTGCAAAACGTTATGTAGGCCGTGGAATGCAGTTCCTTGACCTCATTCAGGAAGGTAATTTAGGTCTTATAAAGGCTGTTGAAAAGTTTGACTATACTAAGGGATTTAAGTTCTCAACTTATGCTACTTGGTGGATTAGACAGGCTATTACTCGTGCTATTGCTGACCAGGCAAGAACTATCCGTATTCCTGTTCATATGGTTGAAACAATCAATAAAGTTAAAAAGACAAGTAGTCAGTTGCTCCATAAAAATGGTCGTGACCCATCTGCTGAAGAAATTGCACAAGAGCTTAATATGAGCCCTGATAAGGTTCGCGAAATCCTTCGTCTTGCACAGGAGCCTGTTTCACTTGAAACACCGATTGGTGAAGAGGAAGACAGCCATTTAGGTGACTTTATTCCTGATGATGAAGCACTTTCTCCTGCAGATGCAGCATCAATTTCACTTCTTAAGGAACAACTTGCTGAAGTACTTAAGACTCTCACACCTCGTGAAGAAAAAGTTCTTTCACTTCGTTTCGGTCTTGAAGACGGACATCCGAGAACTCTTGAAGAGGTTGGTAAGGAATTTAACGTTACCCG
>JAZNTF010000242.1:0-6074 GCA_045591625.1 Candidatus Fimenecus sp. | reverse complement strand
TTGCAGGTGGCACAGGATTTGCTTGACACTCTCACTGCCAATGTTGATGGTTGTGTTGGTATGGCTGCGAATATGATTGGTGTACATAAGTGCATAATCTGTTTTGATAATGGTGGTAGATATATGACAATGTTCAATCCTGAAATTATCAAAAAATCAGAGCCTTATGAAACGGAAGAAGGATGCCTTTCGTTGCTTGGTGGTCCCCGTAGGTGTAAGCGTTATAAGAGCATAAAAGTGCAGTGGCAAACAGCTGAATTCCAAACCCGAATTAAAACATTTACTGGGTGGACAGCACAGATAATCCAGCACGAAATTGACCACTGCGATGGAAAATTAATTTAATTAAAGTATAATAAAACACCAGAGATTTGCATAAGCATTCTTTGGTGTTTTTGATGTTGATATTTTATTCTGTGAAGTCAGATTTTTGCTCTGTAATTATTCGTTCTGCTTCTTTGATTCCTTTGCTCATAAGTTTGTGGTATGCTACCTTCTTTTCGACTTTTTTATCGAACATAGTTCCGCCGTTATCAAATGCATATCTGACTTTTCTATCGGTTGCAGGTATTTTAAATTTATTCTTAAAGACTGATACGATATCATTAAAGGAAAAATATTCAATTCCTTTTTCACGTGTGTACATTAGCATAACGACCAGCATTTGTTCGTTAAATTTAGTCAATTGTGTTACATCACAGTATTTTTCGAGATTCAGTTCATCAAGAGAAATCGCGAGTAATGCGGATTCAGGCGATGAGCGTTGCGTTTTTGCTTTGTTACTTTTTTTCTTGGTTTCTATGGTTTGCACAATGTAATTTTCGCACCAATTTTTACCTTTTTCCAACACACAATAGGCTTTTAAGCCACCTTTTTTTTCTTTCAATTCTCTAAGATATCCCTTTTTTATGTTTTGCACTATCATTTGTGGAATATTGCTAGGTTTATTTTGACGTGCATTATCAAGAGCGTTTTCTATGTCTTTTGAAGTGAAGACGCCGGTTTGTTCAATGTATTCGATATAGTACGCTACACCCATCACTATTTCAACGCCAGTACTAAACTTTTTTTCGCGTAAAAAGCCAGCTAGCGATTCATAACTGTCTGTGTTTTTATTCGCGTTAAGTGTTGATGTGGTTTCTATTAATCTAGCGGGTTGAGGTTGGTTGACCACATCTTCAATAATTGTTGTCGAGGAGACCGGTACCACTGGCGACACCGCCATAATCGCTTGTGGAAGTACACTAAAGAATTGTGTACGCTCTCGCTCAATCAAATCGCTATCACCCTCGACTTCAAATTCGATAGGTCCAAATTTAATGTGAATTCTATTTGACATATTGTCCTCCTATTTTAAAAATCCAGCTTTATAATACAGTTCTTCAAGACAAACTCTATATAGTTGTTTTATGTCATCGATATCCTTCTTGCGAGTATTGTAAAAGACTCGATGTGCAGCATAGTTTCCTATTTCACGAATAGAATCATACTCTTTTTTTAAGCGAGATATGGCTAATACGGGGTTGCAAACAGCGTTAGCGACAATTCTTTCCAGCATAACGTATTCACCATCTTTTTTTATCTCGTTTTGAATACCAAGATTTTCATAAGCATGAATTAATGTGATTTCAAAGACACGACGCATGCAAACCGCGCAAGCGTCATAGCACTGGTTATTATAACAGTTATTAATTTGTTGTATAAGTTTATCAAGATAACCGCGCTTTTTGCAAAACAGTGCTTCGTCAAGGATTTCACTGTTTGATTCTATGTAATCCTCATTTTGGAAAAAACTACCATATTGGGATGTGAGGTGTGCTCTCGCCGGGGGTGTAAGCATGTACACACCATCTGAAATTTTACGAAAATCCTTTGATTTAGACAAATATCGTTTCATACGAGACATATTAGATATAGGGTGACCAATGGAACTTAAAATATCTGTTACATCAGATAATAGAAACGTAGTTTGATTTTTTGAAATGTTCTCGTAATATGCGATTGACTTAACTTTTGAAAGTTCGTTTTGTTGAGATAACTCAATTTTATCAATATAATGTGATAAGTCCAGTTGTATCTCCTCCATATTTTGTGGTTCTGTAAACATAGTGTATCACAAAGCACGGATAAAGTCAAGACAAATGTCGATATTTACATTTTGCTGTTTAATGACGCACTAAAAATAATAGCAAAAAAATACGCTTAAGCAACAAGACTTGGGAAATTTTATAAATAAAGTTTCTCGCACAGATATGTTGTTGTAAAAATTTTAATGCGTTTAATGAAAGTTTAAGTAGAACTTTTTACAAACATAAAACACCTATGAGATTGGGATTGAAACCAACTTCATAGGTGCTTTTTGTTAAGATGAATCCAATGCTGTTGCAGTTTGCAGTGTAACAGATGGGGTGTTAATTTTCGTAAGGTTCAGTGAATTCTACTGTGAGGCTCCACTTGTCATCAAATGGGCTGTGGGTGCCGAAACCGTTGTAGAAATCTCTGACGAGCGGGAGTGTATCAAGTGTTGGTGCATCCCAACTTTTCAGTTCATCTTCAGTTGCATTTTCAAGACCGAGGAACTTAAGAGCACCTTTATCACGGTCAGCAACTAATTTGTTAATTTCTGCAGGGTCGACCGGTACAATGCCTTCACATTTGCACACATATTCATTACCTGCGGTGATAAAATCATCAATGATTTTCGTCTCTATTTCCTCACGAATTTCAGTGAGTGTATCTGCTAATTTTTCAACAGAATTCAGCGGGATGTTATTCCTAATAGCGTTGTTGTAAATCTTACTGATTTCAAAAGAAACAACTCTTTTACAGTTAAAGCATTCAGCGGGTTCACCATCGTTGTAGTCGATAGTGACATACAAATCAATAATCATCTTCGTCCACCTCCTCTCTATCGGGTTTTGAATTTTTCACTTTTTTCAAGTAAGCATCGTAATGCTTTTGTGCTTCTTTTATTGCCATTTCAATGTCTTTTTCGGAATAGCCATCTTTCCTGAGTTTAGCAACAACTGAATTGACAATATCAACAGTTGAAAGTTTCATAGTAACAATCCTTTCAGTTGAATTTATTCATCATCTTCTGATTTTGCTACGGGGTATTCATACCCAATAAATTCAGTTTTTAATATTCCCAAGGCTTTCTCCGGTGAGTTGATACCCCAGAATACAGATAAAAGCTGCATAAAAACGATTTCTCTTCTTGAAGGTCGTTCAGGCTCATTGTATCTTGTGTTGTAGTTTAAATCGCAGTCAATTTTTGTTGGTGCGTAATAGCCGTAATACAAGTAAGCAACCTTTGTCATAAAATCAATAGCTTCATCAGATGCCCAAAATTCTTTAATTTTAGGGACAAGTGAATCGATTATTTCTTTTGGAAGAATAGCGTGGTTTCTGTTCATTTGGTGTACCTCCTTTCTTAAATATATTTATGAAAACAAAAAAGCCGGGCATCCAAGAACAGAACTATAGCGGGGGAGCTATAATTCGATTCCTGAATGACCGGCCATTTGCAATCACGACACAATGCGGATGCGTTGCACGGACCTATTCAGTCTGTTACATATTTATTATTTTTCTATATTGGATTACTCCCGGTGGGGGAACTTTAGTAGATAAATTAAGTAAAATTATTTTTCCACAGTGATTGCATTTCAACCGGATAGTTGAGTCAGATGGTGAAAGCAGGTCAACCACTCTTTTGCTACATACAGGGCAAAAAAGACTTATAGGATATTTTTCTTTTGTCAACTTTCAACCTCCTAAATTTATCATAACGAACATTTGTTCTGTTTGAGATTATTATATATTAGTAGAATTCAAAAGTCAATAGGTTTTTTACAATTTTTTATGTTATAGTCCACAAAAACGTACAGTATAAAAAATATTGAAAAATAGCAAAAACATAACTTGACTTTTACTCCTTTCAGAGTGATATATAGACACGCTGAAAGGAGGTTTTTTATGACAACTTTGGAAGACCTGTATTACGGGAACATTGTTCCTGCGGACAAGGGCATCAAGCGAGGGAGTGAGTATTCCAAACTGTTGAATCTTGCTGCACGGAACGAAGAAAAGTTATCTGCAACACTGACGAAAGAGCAGAAAATTCTGTTTGAAAAGTACAAGGATTGCACTATGGAAATGTACGGCATTTCAGAAAAGGAAGCTTTTGTGGAGGGGGTAAAACTAGGTGTAAAAATTATAGTTGAAACTTACACTGACAGTTCACAAAATTTCAAAGAGATATAGGGGAAAAGTGTAAAAGCAAAGCGTTAATAAAACATCAGGCAGTGCACGAGAATGCACTGCCCTTTGTTTTGTTCGTTTTAGAAAAGTTGTCCTGGAAGTTTCAATTTTTCTTTAGGTGGGAATTGTTTGTCAAATTCTTCTGCTTCATCTTCGTTTACAAAGTATCCCTGTGGTGGAGCATATTCGCCTGTGATACCATCGAGATAGCCTTTTTTCAGTTCTTTGCAAAGGAAGAATGATGCGTCGGCATTTTCGGGTAAATCGTGATAACGGATGCCAAATTCACTGGCATAAGTAAAACCACTTTTTCCATAGAAATCAATGTTACCTTCAAAACAGATTGCACCAAAACCCATTTCAGTTGCTTTCAGCAGTGAATAATCAAGCAGGATTTTGCCGTAACCCTGACGTTTCAGTTCATTTGCAATACAGATAGGACCCATTGTTATGATAGGAATATCTCTGCCATCGTCGGCTTGGATAACAGCATTCATAAACATATTTTGTCCTATGATTTTGCCGTCCTTTTCCATAACAAAATCGAGTTCGTGGATAAATGCGTCATCGTTACGAAGTTGGTTGAGTACATAGTGCTCAAGACAACCGGGACGATACACATTCCAAAATGATTCCCTTACAAGATTTTCAACTTCTCTGTGTTCTTCTTTTCTTTCTGAACGGATAATATAGTCATTTTTATTCATTGTTTTTCCTCCTGAAAACTGTTGACTTCAATATTGGGAGGTTGGTGTGATTGTATTGCCAAACCTCCCGGTTAAACTACAATCTCCAATGATTTGATTGTCTTTCTCAAAAAGCAATCTCCTTTAAAATAATATTTATAATCAAGCCTTTCGGCAGGATTAACTCAATAAACTAATTATACCACTCACAAAACAAAAAGCAACAGCGAAATACTGTTGCTTACAAAGCTATATCAATTTCATATTTATCATCAATGAGGATGTAGTTCACATTATGCTGTTGTGCAAGGTTTAGCATTTCTGAATTACCTGATAACACATTTTCCATAGTACACCATTCATCATCCAAACGATTTTCTATAGTGTTGGCGTATTTCTTTATGTCAGAAAAATGATTCTTTATATAATTTTCACTCATTATGAGGCAGTAATATTTTATGTTGTCGAGATAATCATTCTCAAAATCTTTTGCCCAATCAAAAGGAATATAGCAACCCTCAATAACTAAATTCTGTTTGTTTTCAATGGCTGTTTTAATCACTTCACGAACGATAGGCCATAAATATTCAGTTAGTTTTTCATCATCACTCATCGGTGTAAGGTCTGTGTTGCCACTGCGGATTAATCCCATCTTCAAATGGTCGATTGACAGATAGGGATATTTGTATCTTTCAAGCAGTCTTTGAGCAAGTGCAGTCTTACCCACATGTGATGTGCCTGTAATTATAATAATCATTTTTTACACCTGTAAATTTTATTAACTGAAATAATTATACCACCAACAATAATAAAAGCAACAGCGAAATATTGTTGCTCGTGTAGTTGTTATCTTTTTTTATACATAATCAATTCAGGGTTTTCGCCATTTTCTTCATAGGTGCAGACAAGGATAAAGTCCATATTTGCCACGATTCCGAAGCATCTGTTACCACCGAATTCGCACTCAAGCTGATTGCCGAGATAGGTTGCGTTATCATCAAGGAATTTTACTGTCTGACCATTCGGAAGACGGTATTCGAGGTTAATATATCCACCCACAAGGGCGTTAAGCTTTTCAACCTTGGGCATTCCGTCGATATGTAAATCATTAAACTCGCTGATGAG
>JAZNTF010000241.1:0-9340 GCA_045591625.1 Candidatus Fimenecus sp. | reverse complement strand
CTTGCTCAATCAGTATTACAAAAATGACAATGCCGCCCGTATTGCAGTTTTTCGTGAATACCTGTGGCACATCAGAGAAACTATTGCTCTCGGTTATCTGAATGACACCGACTTTATTAAAGCCGGGGAAGAAATACAGATGATGCTGAAAACTCTGCCTAATATCAAGCCTTTCAACACTTGTGACATTGGTGCAGAAAAAGAAAGAATATCTTGTCTTTTTACAAAATCAAATGCCGATTTGATTACCCAATATTTTTACAGAAAAGCAAGGGTGCAGAGTATTGATATAGCTCAGGCTGTGTTGGATATTTTACCGCCCGAATATGACAAAGATTTCTTCAAAACGGCGGAGGATTTACTGAAAACAGTAAATGAAACAATAAACTTTTATGATAAGCTCCCCGAAGATATGGAGAAAGTGCATAGGTGTCTGTTAAAGTTTGTTTTCCGTCTTGATGAGGCAGAACGCTTTGACGAAGCGCATCTGTTGCCGATTGCTATGGATATATTCAGTAAAACAGACTGTAATGTCAAAACAGAATATGTTGCCGTTACAAAGAAAAAGGAAGTGGCAGTTGCAAAAAGGCTGACCTTTGAAGATTATTACTCCTTTATTGTAACGGATTTCTTTGAGGGATTGCATTACGGACACTACCCGAAGCAATGCGGTATCTGTAACAGATATTTTCTTATGACTTCTGCCCGAAAGCAGAAATACTGTAATGGCTTTGCACCTTATATGCTCCGAGGCAAGAGAACAACCTGCCGTAAGTATGCGGCATCAATCAAACGCAAGGAACGTGAGCAGGATAATCCTGTTGTGGCTGTATATGAAAAAAGAGCCTCTGCAATCCGAACAGAGAAAAGCAGGGGCACTATAACAGCAGAGTTTGCAAAGATGGCTACATTCATTGCGAAAAACAATATGCTGCGGGCACAGGAAAATCACGAATATTTTACTACACAGTACGCAAAGGATATGACCCGTAAAAAGCTGTATTATAATACAGCAAGAATGTTGAAATGAAAGGACGGTGAGTGCCGTGAAGGATTGGGAGAAAGAACTGTATATTTACAAGCTGAAGCCGGCACCGCCGAAGATTCATTTACAGGAATGTATTGAGCTTTATTTGAAAGAAAAGGACGATAAATATATATCTTGGTTCTTGCATTATTACGAACCTATACTCAATAAAAGTGTAATGGGCTTTGTTCAGGAATATGCAATGCCCGGTCACTTTGCAGATTTGAAGTCTGCTTGTGTGTTTGCTCTGCTTAAAGCTCTGAAAAAGTATGATGCTTCAAAACATAAGTCCTTTGAAAATTACTATACAGAGTTTTATGTAAAACGGGAAGTTCATGAATATGTGCGGACTATGAGAACAGGCTACACCATACCCACAGAGGATGAGGATGCACGGCTTCGCAAGATTATGGCGCTGTACCGAGAAAACAATTACAAGAATGACGATGAAACAATCGGCAGAATTGCCGCAGAAGTTAATCTGAAGCCGAAAAAAGTTATTGAAATAATCTCCGCCGGTCTTCGCAATATGAATTACACCGAGTTTTATAAGAATCTGGCAGATGATGAAAGCGAGGTCAAAGAGGAAGAATATATTGCAGATTCATCATCCGAGCCTCTGACAATGCTGCTTAACGCTATGCGTAAAGAAGCAGTACATGAGGTTTTCAGCAAACTGTATTATGACGAACAGTATATCATTGCAAATAGGTTAGGCTTCTGTATGGATTGCTTTTCTGATTACTATATGGATAAATCTGTCACCGACAAAGACGGAAATCCAAGAAAAGTCAAATTTAAGAAAATGACTTACCTTGACCTTGCAAATACCTTTGAAAAATCCTCACCCGATACAGCATATCAGACCGTCCACCGAGCCTATGCAAAAATGCGCGAGTGGCTGAAGGATACGGAGTATTATATGGGTGAATAAAAAGAAAATTCCCGTTGAGGCATGATGTAAAACAAAAATTATTCCAGTATGAAAGTAACAAATTTTTAGTCATCAGAATATATTGTTAGAGTAAAAGTTGCATAATTATTTGTTGTTAAAGATATTGACTTTTATATTTGTGCATGTTAAAATAAACTATCTTTTTAGTTTGTTTTGATATGATTTAATATAAAATTTTATACAATAGCACCAGAGACAATGGGCAATAAGTAAGTCCCATCGAGGTTCTTGTTTATGAGCCCTACACTTTGGTGTGGGGTTTGTTTTTTGTCGAAAACGAGGGGAATGTGTCTGTGGAAGAAAAAGAGTTTTATGATAAATATCTCAGTCTTGACGAGAATCAAAAAGCTGTTATTGATAAAAGAATAACTTATATGTTGCTTTCTGATGATGAATCTGCGTTTGTTGCAAATAATAAAAAAATCATTTATAATCAGTATAACAAATCCATTGCACCGCTTATAGCTAAAATTGAGGTATATCAACACGATTTACCTAAAAAGTGTAGAGCACTGATAGAAACTGCTTTTCGTTGTTTAACTATTGCCTCAAAAGATGAGTCAAAAGAACAAAGTTTAGTTGAAAGTGAATATATTGCTCTTCATAAATATATGCAGTATCTCACATCCACATTGTACTTGTGGTTAATAGACCTTTATATCAGGGAAATTAAAGTTATTAAACGAACTATAAAAAAATTTAACTATAAAGGAATTCGCATTGATAATAATCGCTGTATCGTTGATGTTGTTGATGCTAATTTAAAAAGGATTAAAGAATTAAGATGCACAGGCTATAAAAAATATAAGCCATTAACACACAGATATAAAAAATATAATTTATCAGATTGTTGTGTGTCTGTTTCTGAAAACAACATTATAAAAGAATTAGAGGATGCGTTTTATCTAGCAGAGGAAACATTAACTAAAATACAAGAAAATTTTCCACAAGTAATAAGCAATGGACATAATGACACACCCATTAAATTCATTGTTAAATATATGCCCAAAATTATTTCAGGTATCATTGCTATCATTAGCATCATACTAATATTAAACAAATAAATTATTAAGAATGAAGATGAGTATTATGGCAAGAATTAGTTCAAAAAAACAAAAGCAAATCATTACAACTCTCGATTTAAGTGAGATTATTCAAAGCAAAAAGGTGATTCCCACGCCATCATATGAAAACGATAAGGAATATCGCTTTATTGTTCAAACAAGAGGTTCAATATTCACCAAAGCAATGAAAAGAAGCAAACCACCTAGGTTTTAACTGGAGTTGATATAATGACCATAGAGGAAATAGAAAATTATATCTTGACCCAATATAATCCAGACATTATTAATTCTCAGCCATCTAACGAGAAAGATTTGCTTAACATTTATTATTCCTATACAGATATATTGTTTCAATATGTTCGCAACTATACAGAGAGATTTATAAACCCAATAACAAACGAAATAAGAGCCTTGTTGGGACATCTTGCTGAATATCGCATATCAGATCAAAGAAGCACAAAGATAGATTTAGAAAAAGCATATGGACATTTGAGAAGAATAAATTTGGATCTGATGAAAATTCTTTGTGATGAATTTGATAGAAGTTTTTCTAAAATTCAAAAATCTCAAAGTCGTTATGACTTGCGCAACATGAAAAATGATTATACCTTAACTTTTGGCAAAAAATATTTTAACGCAAAAAATCTGTACATAAATGCACAGAAAGAAGAGCGTTTAGGATGCGATAGTCATACTCATAATATTTATGATTTATATTACCAAGCGGCTAAGGAATATATTGAGTTGAAAAGATATTATCAAAAGTATAAAAACGACATTATTTGGATCAAAACTAAAACAATTGCTTCAAATACATTTTTCATATTGTTAGCTGTAGCAGGTGTAACATCTACCATTCTAAAGTTCATTTTTGAAAATTTTTCTTCATAAAACTCATCAAACAGACTGAAAACCCCTATTGTGTTATTAAATCACACAATAGGGGTTCATAAATTATTGACATTCTAATAAATTTCAATTATAATAAACATACTAAAAGTATGCAAGGTGAATTATGGCGAGAAATAAATACCCCGAAGAAACAGTAACCCTGATTCTTGACACGGCTCAAAAGCTGTTCCTTGAAAAAGGTTACGAACACACGACAATTCAAGATATTATTGATAATTTAGGTGGTCTGACAAAAGGAGCTATTTATCATCATTTCACATCAAAAGAGGATATTCTGAATGCTGTTACTGCAAGGCTTTTTCAGGAAAACTCTTTAGCTCGCAAGTGGAACAAGATAGCAGAAGACACATCTCTCAATGGTGCAGAGAAGCTTAAAGCTATGCTTTATGAATCTCTTGTTGACGAACAGGAGCAGAAGTTCAGGAGTATGGGTATTCATCTGCAGAACATGCCGCACATGTTGAGTGACTTGCTTTTAAGGTCTGTGAATGACATTGCACCTAATGCAATCAAGCCTGTACTTGAAGAGGGAATAAAAGACGGCTCAATTAGAATACCGTTCGCAAAAGAGCTTGCAGAAGTTATCTCTTTGCTCGCCAACGTTTGGCTCAATCCTCTTGTATTCTCTATGAGTGATGAGGATATTGAGAAAAAGTGTCAGGTTATTTTAGGTATGATGGCAATGCTTGGCGTTGATGTTACTGACATGTATCCGGCGGTTTATAATATGAACAAGCAAATTAATGAAATGGATAATAGAAAATGATAAATTGCCACCTCGGTGGCAATTTATTAAGGTGATATACATACCAAAAGTATGAATGCAAGCAAAAAAAACAAGCCGCATCTGCGGCAATATATTTTACCATTTTACATACCAAGAGTATGTAACGAAAGGAGTTTCACAATGAAAACAAAACTGCAAAACGAAAAAACACGCTATCTTTTAGGCCTGTCAGGGCAGAACATATTATATGCCCTTGTATCATCCTGCTTTGCCTACTATCTTCAATTTACTATTCTTATTCCTGCCTTTTGGCTCGGAATCATACTCAGCACAGCTAAAATATTTGATGCCATAAAAGACCCATTTATCGGAGCGTTCATCGACAAAAGCAGATGGTCATTAGCAAAGTATCTGCGATATTTACCTTTACCGACAGCTATAATAACGGTTATTTGCTTTGTGATGAAGATTTATTCCGACAATAACAGCACACTTGTAAACTTAACAATTATTATTTATGGCTTTGCAATATTTATTCTATGGGAGATTATGTTTTCATTTGGTGACATACCTATGATAAGTTATCCAAATGTACTGTGTGCAGATGAAAGAGAACGCACTAATCTTCTTTCTTTACGCCCTATCGGTGCAATGGTCTGCAGTATTTGTTGCCTGATTGTTCAGCCGCTTGCCTTTGCGGTTTCGGGAGCACTTGGAGGTACACAGACCGATGAACGAAATGCCTTTTTCATCATTGTTCTTGCTTTCTCAATCGTTGGATATATTCTTTATCAGTTAACCGTATCAAAACAACGATTACACCATAACGAAAAGAGAAGTACAAACACAAAGCAACAGTACAAATATATACTCACTAATCCGCTTTTAAAGAAAATCATTATGTCAGGATTACTCTCCTCAATGAGTGCTTTGCAGGGTGTGGTACTATCTGCATTGGTTGCTTTTTACTTCTCAAGTAAAAATTCGGGACTTACTTTTCTTTATACGTTCTTACTTGGTACAGGCAGTTTTGTTGGCTTGATGCTTTCAACATTTCTTGTGCCTATACTATCAAGAAGGCTCGGTAATGTAAAAGCATATATACTATGCAACCTTGCATCTATACTGCCGAATATTATGATTTTTGTATTATATCTTGGCAACAAAACAACAATGAACACCTTTACAAACTTTGCGATTATGTTCATACTTTCACTTATATCCGGTAGCTTCCTGAGTCTTGCTTCAAATATCCGTACTCTGCTTATTGATGATGCGGTAGAGTTAGAATACAAACTATCAGGTACAAAGCCAACAGCACTATTCTTCTCTTTTCAGACGGCAATCATCAAAATTCAAAGCGGTGTATCTTCATTGATTTCAAGTGCAGGATATATGATAATAGGTTTCACAAGTGCCGAAACAGCAAAATTGAATGAGTATATTGCTAACGGATTTATCGCAAGAGAAAGTTCTGAATATACAGCTCTGTTTACAATGCTGTTCTTCTTGTTTAGTGTTTTACCTGCGGTAAGCTCTTTGTTGGCGGTGATTCCATTTACAAAGAATGAAAAATAAAAACAAATCAGCGGCAAGATGAAAATTCTTGTCGCTGACTGTTTTATACATATATTAGTTCATTAATTACAATCTCGTTTGCTCGTTGCTGAATATTGCTCATTTTCTGAACCCATTCCCATTGATTGCGTTCTTTCAGTTGCTCGGTCACATTTTCCTCTTCTTTCATTTGCTCAATGAGAGTATCATACATATCCTTTGCCTGTTTTTCTACCTCGGCACAGTGATGATAAAGTTTGCCTTGACCAAGCAATAAGCTAAAAAGCACCTTCTTATGCTTTTCAAGATAAGTTTTGTGCATCATTCCCCATTTGCCAAGTGTTACAGCTGTTTCTTCGGGTGGTAAAATGAGGTTCGGGATGAGATACTCGCCAACTTGACGGTATTGGATTGTGTTTGTGTTTGACATAAAAAGCCTCCTTTAATTTTGTAGCTTCATTATACAAATTAAAGGAGGCAATGTCGAATGTGCGGAGGATATTTGAGATAATCTTTGCTTAATATTCTATTGACAAAACAACTTCACCTTTTTAGACACAAAGTGGGATGCAAAAAAACTTGCATCCCACTACAAATTTATCCTTTAGGCGGATATGAGTCATTCCCGTATGAATTCTTTTCTCGAATTCGACCATCGAGACCATGAACTACTAATTCGGATTTTTGATTACGATCAATACCTGTAGCAATTTTGATAGCTTCTTTCTGAGTGGATGTTATAACAGTTGCTTTAGTATTGCCAGCACCCTTAACTTGCCAGTTACCATCAGGTCGATGTGTAACGTGTTGATTTTTACCCATAATAAACCTCCGATTATTCTTTGTGACACTCAGGACAACAAAACGCACATCCATACACATTACTATATTTTTCTTCAGCCTTTGCAATAGCGTCTTTACACGAAGAAAAATATCCTAAGTACTCGCGGTTTAAAACCGAAGGCAAATAAGAACACGATTCTTTATGAACCTCATGGTTATAGTTCGGATTTCCTGTTATCAATTTGTTAACATAGTAGTGATTATATATACAAACACTCCTTAATTTTTATATTTATATAATCATAAAATAAAAGAGTATTTGCAATGAATCACACTTCCTTTCTGCAAAGATTTACCGGAAATATTGACGCGGGTTTGCGTGTGAGATATAATATCCAAGCTACTGAAATAATAATATCACATTATTGTTTCCGAAAAGCCTGTTGAGCCGCTAACTCAGCAGGCTTTTTCTTTTGTTTTATGCTATATATTTTGTAAGAAACAAACGCTTTTTGCGTTGCTTATTCAAAGGTGATTTCTTCCTCGGCCTTCTGATATACATCAACTCTATTGTCAACATCAATTCTGTTAACAATCCAACCTTTGAAGACGCACTGCTTAATGAAATCGTCAATTCGGTTTACACCATTCATTTCTTTAAGTGTCACCACTACTCCAAACGGTGTGCTACGGTCCCTGGTGGATTTTAGACGCTCTTTTGTTTTGATGCTTAACCCCCAACTACCATTACCATATTTTATTCTGGGTCGGGCACCTTTCTTTATGGTTTCACTTATATGCTTAATGTTATCCCACTTTCTGTATAAGTCTCGTGCGGTGCCTTCGTAAATGGGGTGCCCATCATCGCCCTGGCGATTATTGTTAATCGGTTCAATTCCTATTTTACCATTCTTTTTTTCCTTAACTCTACCAAAGTGTATATCCATCTCAGTGTCGGTATAGTCTACGCCTTGGTCTCTTGAGGCGTTAGGGAAATATGCCAAAGTAGCTCGGGCGAAGAATGGATATTTATCATTAGATAACGGAACCGGAATTCGATAAGTATATGTTTCATAAGAATCAGTTGAGCCTGTCATAATAAAACGAATCTCATCGTCTGCAGATTTAATGATGTTCTCGATTCTTATCGGAACAACCCCGTAGCCCATAGAGTGAGTGCTGTCATCTTTGCGATTCCATCCTGCTGCAGAATCAATAATTAAAGCTTTGGCGACCTCTCTGCTTAACCCCATATTATGTATAAGGTAGGCAACTTTTCTTGTAATCCAAGGAGCTGCAAGAGATGTTCCTGAAGAAAAATCTTCACCAAACGGCGTACACACTCTTATGCGTTCACGGCCATCACCACCATAGTAACTCACATCAGGTTTATGAAAGAAGGAGAGAACGGGACCAATTCTATGATAAGAAGCAGGTTTGTCATTAAAGTCTACCGCGTTAACAACTAAGGAATTTAATGAATCGGCAGGCGCGCCAATTTTCATAGGACCTCCAGCCCAATCATATGGCTTGTTTGTACCAGCTACTACAAAAATCACATCATATTCACTTTGAATACGGTCTAACTCCGCTGCTTCCGGAGAAATGAAATTATCTTCTATTTGTAAAATCGAACCTAAAGAAAGATTCCACACTTTAATGTCGGTGTTTTGAGAAACAATTCCTCGTATCTTCTTTAAAATAGTAAAAGAACTAAATTTACCACCAGTTGCTACACCAAAATGTCGTACTCTAAAATTACCACAACCATCATCCAAGGTTGGATTTATTGATGGACCATCAACAACAATAGAAGATATAGCGGTTCCATGCTTGCAATCGCTTGTATTTACAGGAATATTTTCATCGATTTCGTGCACATATTCGACCCAGTCGCCAAAATATACATCCTGATAAAACGGAGTATCGATAACACCAATAATAGGCTCGTTTTTAGGAGGCGGCAGTTTCACGATTTCTTCATCTTCAACTTCTTCTGCAAATCTTATTGGTGCTATTTCCGCCATATCTTTTACTTGCATAGCAACAAGATAGGGAGCTGTATCACACAACTGTTGCATTTTTTCAGGACTTAACCTTACCGTATTTTCATTTAGAAACTCTACATCTGATGATAATACAGTAATGCCCAATTTGCGCAATAAGTCGGGTGTTTTTATTCCGGTTCCATACAAAGTAACAATGCTTTTGTCTGCAATATCCTTAGGTTGACACTCATCAACATCAAAACGCTCAACAAAATACGCATCTATTAATACTTGAATGAAAGTAGTTTTAGTAATAATATGTGAATA
>JAZNTF010000240.1:0-5109 GCA_045591625.1 Candidatus Fimenecus sp. | reverse complement strand
GGTGACACAGGTCTCGGACTCAATATTTACCGATATAACATCGGTGGTGGTACAGACCCTGAAAACTGTCGTGTTGCGAATCCTTGGAGAGTGACTGAAAGCTTTTATAAATATGACCGGGAGAATGAAACAGGGGAATATGACTTTACTGCAGATAAAACTGCTATAAGTATGATGAAGCGTTGTCTTGATAAAGGCAATGTGGACACTCTTATTGTCTTTGCAAATTCACCTCATTATGCTCACACCTCAACGGGTCAGGCATCAGGAAGCCTTATGATGCATACATGTAATCTTCCTATGTCAAATTACAGAAAATTTGCCGATTATTTCTTAACCTGTACTCAGGCTCTTATTGATATGGGCTTTCCTGTTAAATATGTGAGTCCCATAAACGAGCCTCAATGGAAATGGGGCGGCAGCTATGTATGGCAGGAAGGCTGTCACTACGAAACTGAAGAAATGGTGGCAGTTTATCATATTTTTGCTGAAGAAATTCTCAAAAGAGGAATGGATGTTAAGCTCTATGGTCCTGAAACAGGTGAAATGATGGGGCTTACTCCCGAATACATAAAGGCAATTACTGCTGACGAAACCATTATGAAGGTAATGGATATTTTCGCTTATCATTCATATCACGATGACAACAATCCAAAGATTCGTCTTGATTTCAAAAAAGAAATTGTAGAGAAATATCCTCAGTTCCGTTTTGATATGAGTGAGTGGTGCGAATTGCCGAATAAGAGCCACACAAAGAATTTCAAGGGTGCATTGATAACTGCACGAATTATCGGTCAGGATTTGATTTACGCAGGTGCAGAAAGCTGGACCTCGTGGGTTGCTGTTAATCAGTTTTCAATAAAGGAAGACGGAAACGACTATTCTGATGCAATAATTACTGCAACAAACGATTTTTCCCAGTGGTATGTTGCACGAAGATACTGGGGATTTGCTCATTTTGCAAAATTTATCCCTGTTGGTTCAGTATGCCTTGATAACGGATTTTTCCCTGACGAGAGCAACGATTTCAATGTGTTTTCATTCCTGACACCTGACGGAAAAAATGTAACTGTTGTAGTTAATGAGGGTGACGAAAGAGAACTCACAATCGAAGGTGATTTTACTGAAATGAAAGTTATTCAGTCCGTTGATGAAGATTATCTCAACGAAATTTATAACGGTGAATTCAAAGATACAATTACAGTAAAATCAAATAGCATTTTAACTGTGATTATGAAATAAAGGTGTTTTGCTATGAGCTTATTACTGAATTTATTGAAAATTAAAGAATATCATGGTGAAAAGGCAATACATATGCTCGGTGGTTCGTCTGAATTGAGAGAAACACTTGGTAAGAAGCTTGACGACGGAAAATGCTATGTTTATGGTATGGATATATTTGGTAAGGTTGTGGGCAGAGTGTGTCTTACTACTGAATTAAAAGACAAGACACTTGCTGATGGTGAAACTGTTTGTTATTTGTCACATCTTTATGTTAACAGCCATTTCAGAGGCAGGGGTATGGGCTCAGAATTGGTAAAACATGTAGTGGATAATGCGAAAAAAATGGGATTTTGCTATCTGACATTAGCTGTTGATAAAGAAAATGAAAAAAATGTAAATTTGTACAAAAGACTTGGCTTTAATACATTTGTCGGACAATGGAAAAATTCCTCGAGTATTGTGTTAAAGAAAGATTTAAAGGAGGAATAATTGTGAATTATCCTAATCCTTTTATATCCCGGCGTGCAGACCCTTATGTTACAAAAGGTCCTGACGGAAATTATTATTTTACTGCAAGTTATCCTGCATTTATGAATGTTGATTCAGGATATGACAGAATAATTTTAAGGAAAAGTGAAACTGTTGCGGGACTCAGTACTGCCGAAGAATTCACAATATGGAAAGCACATAATGAGGGTGTTATGTCAAAGCATATATGGGCACCAGAAATTCACTATATCGGCGGAAAATGGTATGTTTTCTTTGCTGCGGGTGAAAAAGATGCAATATGGAACATTCGTCCCTTTGTCCTTATGTGTGAGGGACAAGACCCTGTAAATGATAAGTGGATTGAAATGGGAAAAATGCAGGCAAGTGAGGGTGACAACAGGTCTTTTACAGAATTTTCACTTGATATGACTTACTTTGAAAACAATGGTAAGCATTATCTTGTGTGGGCAGAAAAACTCGATGACTCATCACTTTTTATGGCAGAAATTAATCCGAATGAGCCTTGGAAGCTTATAACTAAACCAATTCTTCTTACAAAGCCTGAATATGATTGGGAAAAGGTGCGTTTCGCAGTAAATGAAGGCCCTGCTGTGCTTAAAACTGATGATAAAATCTATGTTTTCTTTTCTGCATCAGGTACAGGGGCAGAATACTGTATGGGTAAAGTCTATGCTGACAGAAATGCAGATTTAATGGATATTAAGAATTGGAAAAAATGTTCTGAACCGGCACTCCAAACAAGCGATTTGGTTGACCAGGCAGGTCCGGGTCACAACAGCTTTGTGGTTGATGAAAACGGAAATCTTCTGATAGTTTATCACGCAAGACCATTTTCACATTTCGAGAAAAAATGTGGTTCATATTGTGACGAGCCACTTTATGACCCTTGTCGTCACGCAAGGATAAAATTAGTCAATTTTGACGAAAAAGGTACTCCAATTCTCAAGTAATTTTACTTGACTAGTTTGACTGTATAAGGTATAATTTTATTGTAAAAGATAACTTAAAAATTAAGTTTACATAACTGACGGAAAAAGTGGGCAACCACAAGGGAATGTAAACTAAATAAGAGCCGACCGTCTGGGCAATTCTATTTTGTTTACAAAGTGGGATTGTCCGGTTTTGTTTTACTGACTGATATAGGAGGAAAAACTATGGAACATAATAACTGGAACGGATTTGTAAAAGGTATTTGGCAGGATGAAATCAATGTTCGTGACTTCATTCAGCGAAACTATAAAGAATATACAGGTGACGACAGCTTCCTTGAGAGCGCAACACCACGTACGGAATCATTGATGAGAAAGGTGAATTCACTTTTTGACCTTGAAAGACAGTATGGCGGTGTCCTTGATATAGATACAACAAACGCATCTTCACTTACAACATTTTTACCCGGATATATTGATAAATCAAGTGAACTTATTGTTGGTCTTCAGACCAATCGTCCATTAAAAAGAGGTGTGAATCCTTTTGGTGGTATGAGAATGGTTCGTCAGGCTTGTGAGGCTTATGGCTATAAGTTAAGTGACAAGGTTGAAGAGGAATTTAAATACAGAACAACACATAATGACGGTGTTTTCCGTGCATATACTGACGAAATGCGTGCTGCACGTAAATGTCACGTTATTACAGGTCTGCCTGACGCTTATGGTCGAGGTCGAATTATCGGTGACTATCGTCGTGTAGCTCTTTATGGTGTTGATAAGCTTATTGAAGAAAAGAAAAAAGATAAGGCCAACAAAGCAAACGGTAATTTCAATACTGACCAGATTCGTCTTTTTGAAGAGCTTTATCAGCAGATTGCATTTTTAGGTTACCTTAAGGAAATGGCTGCATCATACGGATATGACATCAGCCAGCCTGCTAAAAATGCTCGTGAAGCAATTCAATGGACATATTTTGCATACCTTGGTGCTATTAAAGAGCAGAACGGTGCTGCGATGTCATTGGGCAGAGTAAGCACATTCTTTGATATTTATATTGAGCGTGATATTGCAAGAGGTATTCTCACAGAAAAAAGTGCTCAGGAGCTTATGGACGATTTTGTTATTAAGCTTCGTATGGCAAGACATTTGAGAACTCCTGAATACAACGAGCTTTTCGGCGGTGACCCGATGTGGATTACCGAAGCGGTCGGAGGTATGGGTGAGGACGGAAGAACTCTTGTTACAAAGAACTGCTTCCGTATGCTCAACACTCTTTATACTCTCGGTTCATCTCCCGAACCAAACCTCACTGTTTTGTGGTCAACCGCTCTTCCTGAAAACTTTAAGAAATTCTGTGCAAAGGTTTCAAAGGATACTGACTCAATTCAGTATGAAAATGACGATGTAATGCGTCCTGATTACGGTGACGATTATGCCATTGCTTGTTGCGTTTCTGCAATGAAGGTCGGTAAGCAGATGCAGTTCTTCGGTGCTCGTTGCAACCTTGCAAAGCTTTTGCTTATTGCAATCAACGGTGGTTACGATACAACAAGTCAGATGCATATCGGTCCGCAGATGGATGTTATGGACTGTGAAAAACTCGATTTTGATGCAGTTATGGAAAGATTCCAGATTTACATTGAATGGCTCAGCCATTTGTATGTGAACACAATGAATGTTATCCATTATATGCACGATAAATATGCTTACGAAAAAATCCAGATGGCTCTTCACGATACAGATGTTGAACGTTTTATGGCGTTTGGTATCGCAGGTCTTTCAGTTGTTGCTGACTCACTCAGTGCAATTAAATTTGCAGATGTTAAGCCTGTTAAGGACAGTGAAGGTTTTATCACAGATTTCAAGACAACGGGTGAATTCCCTAAATACGGTAACGATGATGACAGAGTTGACCTTATGGCAAAGGATATGACACATCGTGTAATTACTGCACTTCGTCAGACACCTACATACAGAGATGCAATTCACACTCTTTCCGTACTTACAATCACATCAAATGTTATGTACGGTAAAAACACAGGTGCTACGCCTGACGGCAGAAAGGCTTTTGCGCCCTTCGCCCCCGGTGCTAACCCAATGCATAACCGAGAAGAAAACGGAGCACTAGCTTCTCTTAACTCGGTTGCAAAGCTATCCTATGATGACTGCCGTGACGGTATTTCAAACACCTTCTCGATAACCCCCGAGGCACTCGGCAGAACCGAAGAAGAAAGAACGTCTAACCTTGTTTCAATTCTTGACGGTTATTTTGCAAAAAAGGCACACCACATAAATATAAACGTTATGAACCGTGAAACGCTTATGAAGGCTTATGAAGATCCAGAGGCTTATCCAAATCTTACAATTCGTGTTTCAGGTTACGCAGTAAACTTCAACAAGCTTTCAAAAGAACAGCAGCGTGAAGTAATCAGTAGAACGTTCCACG
>JAZNTF010000239.1:0-4435 GCA_045591625.1 Candidatus Fimenecus sp. | reverse complement strand
TTGGTTCAGCATTAAAATCACCTGTACAAACAACAGAAAAACCACTTTTTTCAAGTTCGTCAATTTTACTATTAAGGACATCTGCCTGTAAAGCTCTTGAAGCATCACTAACATGGTCAAGATGTGTGTTTATGTGGGCATATTTAACGCCTGTTTCTTTGTTTTCAAGAACTGCCCATGTTGCAATTCTTGTGCAAACCGATTCCTCATACTTGGTGTATTTTTCTTCAGGTGTATCACTAAGCCATATTGTACCACTATCGAGAAGTTTAAACTTGCTTTTAAGATAGAAGACTGCACTGTATTCACTGTTTACTTCTTTATCTCTATGCTCACCAACATATGCATAATTTTCAAGTCCTGAAGTGAGAATATCCATCCATTCACCTGTTGCCTCTTGAACACCAACAGAATCAGGGGAATACTGTTCAATAATAGCTTTTGATATAACAGAACGATTTTTCACACTTCCTTCTTCGTCATCACAATATCTAAGATTAAATGACATAACTCTTGTGGCATCATTTGTTTTTTGGGGAATACCATCGATTATAATCTCACCAAAATCAATATCTTTTATCATAAAAAGCTACTTTTAATACTGTAACAAATTAACTTATACCTGGAGTTTTAAGAATACCTGTGGTACGAAGAACATATTCATAGCTCCAGTTGATTCCCTCTGTTCTCCACGCACCGGGACCGTGCCATTTTTCATTCAGATTTACAAGATGAAGCGGTCCGAATGAGTTATAACGGTGAGTATAAAGCTTTAAGCCTATCTCGTGTTCACCGTCAGGAATACCTTTGATTTCAAGAGTGTACGGCGGATAAATAATATCGCCCTTAATTTCACCGTCAACACTCACTTCAACAAGTGCTCCCATATAGTCACTTGCATTAACTGTAAGACTACCGTTTTCAGTTTTTGTCTTGATTTTATATGTAACTGCACCTGAATAGAATGGAAAGCCCTGATTAAGCAAAGAACCAAATGCTATTTTTTCGGGAAGCTCAGTAACAACTGCAACAGAGCCCGCTACTCTTACACCGAAATCACCGAGAACAAACACATTTTCAAGACCTGCAGTTTCACCGAAGGGAAGAGTGATTTCAAGTATATTCTCACCCTTTACGATATTGCCGAGCTTCATTTTGCCGATTGAAATATCGACATAGAAGCCTTCCTCTCGTTGAGTAATTTTTTCACCATTAAAGATTACATCTGCAACATCAGCATCCTCAAGAGCAAGAACTGCGCCATCATAATCTATTTCACTCTTGAACGTAAATTTAAGCGTTGCCTTGTGGTCCTTTGGACGATTTCCTAAAACCCACGGCTGAACAACACGTCCGCCTCTTTTTATTATGCCAAGACGTTCTCTTATGAGGTTATCAAGACGAAGCACTTCTTCTTTTGGAAAATAGTCCTTATCATCGTCAATTTTCCATTGTGCCATATCAAGAACAAGCACATTTTCTTCAGACAACTCATAATCACACATTTCACAAAGCTTTTCACCTGAGGTTGAAGGGATATGCTGTGCTTTTTCACAATCAGTTTTACCATCAACGAGTTTGAGAAGAATTGAGTCATAACCAAAAATACGATAACGGATAATGGTCTTTCCTTCTCGGTATTCTGCTTTAATCGGTTTAATTTCACCATTTTCTGTGTTGTAAATTTCAGGTGAAAATGTGCCATTCAGAATAATTTGAATATCTTTACCGTTATCTATATGCTTGTTATCAGGTTCTTTTGAAGGGCAGATGAAAAGCCATTTGCAGTCATTGTCTTCACGGAGCTGATATATGTAATTATCCGTAAGTTTTCCGTTAGCATATCTTATTGTGAGAGTTCTTACATCCTCAAGTGCTGTGAGAAGTGATGCACGAGAAAAGTCGATTTTTTCACTCTCTTCAAAAAGTGATTTTGCATAATCAGAAGGTACAGCGTCAACGAGCGAAGGCGCATCACCCATAAAAATGAGTTTACCGCCATTCTCACGGAATTGCTCAAGTCTTTCAAGCGTTGTTTTTCTCAAGGTTTCGCACCCGGGAACGACAATCGCATCGTATTCCATTTCGCCGACCTTTAAGGGCGCATTTCCTTTTTCGCAGAGAGATGGGAGAAGCGACTCTGAAATAAAGTTGAAATCAATACTGCCCTCAAGAAGCCACTTTGTAACGTTGGAAAACCTTTCATCAAGACTTTCTCTGAATATTGCCGATTTGTCATTAGGTCCCCAATGAAGCCAGAAGCTTTCAACGGGATGAATAACACCCACTTTTACAACAGGCTTGCCTCGTGTAAGTGCAGTGTTTACTCTTGCGAAATGATCTTCAATAAGATTATATTTTTTGTACCATGGTGACTGATAGTGGATTGAAGCAGGATAATCTCGTTTTGCTTCACCCTTCATCGCATACCACGAAAGATGAGGGACACGGATTGTAACGCCAAGACAAGCCTGCCAGTCGCCCTGATGCTTATATGTTCTGAAATCACAGTCCCAACCTGTTACACCGTAAAGCTCTGAAAGCATACCCTCATAACCGTACTGATGAACAGCAGACTGTGTCTGTTTTGCAGTAGTAAATTCATGCCGATTGCAAAGCATATCAATGCCGGGAAGCTTAAAGCTTCTGTATGAACGCATGGCCTCACCAAGTGCTGCAGTCTGTGAATTAAGTGTAGGCTCTTCCATCATATGTCCCGTAAGGGCAATTCCATTTTCATTACACCATTCACCGATGGTATCGGCAAAGGATGTTGCAAATAATTCAGCAATAAAATCGTGGTATCTGTAACGATGAACGGACGGTGCAGAATCAGGCTTATCCCAGAAAATTTCAGGAAGGGTGTCAAAAATATCTTCACCATACATTTCTTTGTAAAGCTCAGGCACATTATCAGTCCAAGGCATTGTAATATTCATTTTATCAAATGAATTATTAAGAACTGCCTTTCTTGTAAACTGAGGCTCATCTGTAAAAATAGCAGGAATGGTCTTATCAAATTCATCACCCACTTTATCTTTATATTTTTCGTGAGTGATCTCAACGAACTTTTTAACTGCAGCACTGCTCAGTGTATCAAGATATGTCTGTCCGTTATACCAGCTGGAAGGATTTGCTATTTCAAGAAAAGCATACCATTTTGTACCTTCAGCCTCATCATTTTCACCGATTTTTTTGTAAGAAGAAAGAAAACCGTTACTGTCAAGAATTATGTCATAGCAAGCAATAGGATTTTCTTTTTTGTTTACCCAATAGTCATTAACACCACTGTGTTTTTCTTCTCTGAAAGGAGTAAAAAAGAGACATCTGCTTCTGTATTTTTCGTCTTTTGTCACAAGTCCGCCTGCAGCACCCGATGGCCAACGGTCTTCGTCATAAAGCCATGCAAGCATTTCTTCATTTTTTGCTTTAACCACAGTATCCTTGATGAGCTCCATATATTCTTCACTAAGGTACTCGTTTTCAAGACCTGTTCTTACGTGAAGATGAAATCCGCCAAGTCCCATTTCCTTGAATACATCTATCTGACGGCATAATTCTTCTTTTGTCAAATATGAGTTAAGTGCCCAGAAAGGTGTTCCACGGAATTCAGATGTAGGATTTTTAAAAAGTTCTGTTTTTAGTGATTTTTCAACGTTCTTTTTATATAACATATTATTCACCTTACGATATTGTGAATTTATTTAAGTGTAAATTCGGCATTATTATCCGAAAAGCCTTTTTTGTTTCCGATAGTGTTAAGAAGCATACTTCTTAAATCAATTTTTTCACCATTTTTGCTAAGTTTAGGTTCAACCTTTTTAAGCACAAATGAAAACCTGTCAAGAATACCTGCAAGAAGGTTATATCCTGCTGTCCCCTCAACATAAGGCATATCACCTGTAAATATGCTTAAGCCGACTTCACCAACAAAATCAGAAAACTTTTTCTTGTCAAATTCTTTATCTCGTTTTAAGCAAAGTAATCGTTTGAAGCCTTTGACAGTCATTTTGTCAAATCGATTTCTTCCAAATGCTTTCAAACGCTTTACAATTCCTTTTCCACCGCCCAGAGCACCGCGCACTCTTGCAATAATTGCAGTTGAAAAATGATTATCAAAATACTCTTGAGGTGTAAGACCGTTTAAGTCCCAACCAAAATGAGGCACATCAAGTGATTTAACCTTAAGAACAGAATTTTCATCAATAGTAATTTTTCTGTATTTTGCAGGACTACCCACAAGAGCAGAGGTGCACACATCAATAAGTCTGTTTCCGCTTTCTGAATAAAACTGGTTTATGCTTTGAATATGCATATGACCTGTGAGCACAAGTTCAACTCCGTTATCAGCAAGAAATGAAGCAATCTTTCTCCAATCCTTTATTTTTGCATCTCCAACTAACTCAAAAACAGGTACAGGTGGAATAATCGGATA
>JAZNTF010000238.1:0-6247 GCA_045591625.1 Candidatus Fimenecus sp. | reverse complement strand
AATATTTAACACCATAGGGGGTGTTTTTTGTACTGTCCGCACAATCTGGGGCAGTTCATCATTCAAGACTCCGTTTCTTTTTAATAATTAATAATGAGATAAACCGCAATCACAAACTTCATTTATTCCAAAAAGCTTATTAAAGAAATTAACAATTTTCCAGAAAAAGCCCGCAATACCACCCTTATGGCAACTATGGTCACAATATACTGACGGATCAACAAGTTCTTCGCATGCATCACAATAACCATCACCATCATTATCTACATGTCCTGTTGCTTCAATTTCATTATCAAAATATGTATCACCACAACCGCATGTATATGTTGTATAACCGTTTTCTGTACAACTTGGACCTACATTGTCTGTGTTATAGCTATGAGTGTGAGGACCTTCGTATACATCTGACATTTCAGTTGTGCCGTCGGCAAAAGTTACTTCACAAGCATATAGACCCTCTTCTGTTGCAATATAAAGAGAATTTGTTGCACCATCAATTGCTGTATATTCGTAATCATTAATATATGCTTTTACATATAAATCTTCATCATCAGGAAGCTTATATGTAGCAACTGTGTATACATCATCATATCCCACAGTAAACCCACAGGTATTTTCATCTTCTAAATCACAAGTTTGCCAAGTCGATGTTGCACCTGCAATTCCAACAGTTCCGACAAAACCTTCTGTAACCTCGATAGTAATTTTATCACCTGCATTAAGAGGAATAGAAAAATATTCATTAGTTGCATATGGACCCTCTAAATTACCTATATAAGCACCTGTCCATCCTTTTTCAGCATCATAGCTTGATACAGAACCCTCGTTGCCCGAGGCAACATCTGCATTTTTGTCTGTAACTTCAGCAGTTGTACCACTTACTGAATACCACTGATATGTCGCATCTATATCATTATTGAGTTCAACAAATGGTTCTTCTTTTGTTGGTTGATGAGTAATTGCATAATCATATACAAGTATATCCGATTCTAAAACCATACTATTGCCAAGAGTTACCATGCAACAGTAATCATTTCCAATAACCGGATTCTCAAGTTTAGCAGATTCTTCATCATCAATTGCTGTGTATCTATTGCCACTTACCTCTGCCTTTACATACACGTCTCCACTATTTATAAAAGTATATAATGAGTAATCACCATCCCAATCAACAGTCAATTCATAGGTTGTCTCCCCTGTTGACTCTACCCAAACACCGTTGTCTTCGGCATAGTCCCATAAGCCAACTCCGCCAGTATAGTCACCAATAATTTCAATCGATACTTCGTCACCTGCTTTAAGTGGAATTGTGAAATAGTCGTGTCCATAGTAATCCTTTTCAGAATAAGAAACACCTATCCATCCTTTTTCTTCATCATAAGATGATGTTCCCCAATCATAGCTTACAACATCGGCATTTTCGTCTGTGATTTCTTCTGTTATGTACTCTACCGTATACCACTGATATGTTGCGTCTGTATCATCATTGAGCTCAACATAAGGTTCTGATACTGTTGGCTGATGTGTTATTTTCACATTTTTGCTTACAACATAATCATATTCAACATTACCGTCATAGCAAGAAAGCTCAACATAATAGGTTTCACCTGCTTCTGCCTCAAATTCACAGTAAAAGTTATATGTATATTTGTAATCGTTGTCATCGTCACTTGCGATTTCGCGACCATCAGCATCATAAATATAAACATAAGGATCAATATCATTGTCATTATTGCCATTATCTGAAATAACAACGTATTCACCTGATACTTCAGGAATGAATTTAACCATAACAGTTGCATCTTCTTCAGGTATGTATACTGTATCCCAAACATCAAGCTCTACAACTTTCATAGATATGTTTTTGCCACAGATATCACAGATTTCATCGAAACAATCATCAATATGAGTACAGATTTTATCACAGTTTTCACATATACCATCCACGAACTTATGGTCAAGAGCATCTAATTTATTATAATCATCAATAAATCCGTATACTGTGTTATATGCATCAATCGCATCTGTTGACATTGTTTCAACGTCAATTGTATCCGGGTCAATAAGTTCAAAATCAATACTACCGTCACAAGAAATTGTCATTGCACCAAAATAATCAAACTCAGAGCCTACTGATGTAAGAATAACTTCTTCTTCATTTTTGTTATAATGACTTTCTGATTCAATTATATCGTGTGAATGACCGTCAATGAAATAATCGATGCCACTTGTGTTTGCAATAATATCCGATGTACTCCAGCTATCTGTATTACCTGTATGTCCTACTGCAACAACAATATCAGCACCATTATTGATTGCATCATCAACACTTTCCTGAATGGTTTCATATAAAATTTCGTTTGTCATACCACCTGGATAAACAGGAAAGCCATAAATGAAATTACCATTTTCATCTTTAAAAATTGGCGTTGTTTCTTCAGTTATTGTTTCGGGAGTTGTAATACCAACAAAAGCTATCTGATAATCACCTGCATCTTCAATGTAATATGGTTCAAAAACAGAGTCAGCAGTTGCAAGATAATAAAAGTTTGAGCTTGTATATTTATAGTTGGCTTTTGTTTCTGAAAGGTCAAGGAAAGCTTCCATACCATAACCAAATTCATTGTTACCGGGTACTGCATAGTCATATCCCACAGCATTCATAATATCAACAACAGCCTTACCTGCATTTAATGAACAGATATCATCATTTTTAATAGCATCACCGGCATCTACAGTAATAACTGTATAACCGTTAGCAATAAGTTCTGCTCTGTATGCAGCTAGATTAGCATAATCTTCAACAGCACAATGTACATCACTTGTATAAAGAATTACCACATCCGACTCTGAAGCCGAAGCAACAAAGGGAAAAGCAAATACTATCATTACAACTGACAAAATCAAAGACAAAAGTTTTTTCATTTTTTTCCTCCTAATTATTAAATGCTTGTTCATTAACCTGTTTAATATATTCTTTAAAATCATGAAAAATTCGACTGCCGATTTTTTCATAATCCATTGAAAGAACCTTTCGTATTTTATTCTTTCTGACTTCTTCAGGAACATTATAGATATACAATATGGCATCCAAGGCACCTGAAATTCTTACATCAAGCGGCGTTGATGTTTCAGTTGTCATAAGCGTTGCATACTCAATGCCTGAAACAAGAATTTCTGCTTGTTTGAATTGTTCATCGGTCCAATCATGACAATATTCCGAAAACACCATTTTTGCTCTTTGTGAATCGTTTTTTCGGATAATTTCAAGTGTCACAGGGCACTTATAAGCCGATACAAACAAATCTCTGGCAGTTTCATTCTCTTCTGATGCAGAAGCCATTGCCATAAGTTCAAGACAAATTGCAAGAATATTACTTATTCCGTCATCAGCTTCCTCTCGCATCATTTTCCATTGAAAATCACAAAGCATCTCAATAAGAACTGCTAAAAGATGTTCTTTTGAAGGGAAATAAAATGTAAGATTGCCAGGAGAAATGCCGAGTTCATTGCACAATGCTCTTGCCGATGTATTAGAAAAGCCATTTTCAAGAAACAAATTAAGTGCTATTTGGATGATTTCCAATTTTGTTGTATTTAATCGTTTTTTTGCCATGTTTCACCTCCAAAATATATTTTTCTAGTACAAGTACTATTATAGTACGAGTACTAAGTATGGTCAATATATTTATCAAAATTAAAGAAGACATATTATACGAATATAATATTTAATTTCTAGCAATTTCTTACAATTAAAGAT
Organism: Candidatus Fimenecus sp.; assembly: GCA_045591625.1. Classification (GTDB taxonomy): domain Bacteria; phylum Bacillota; class Clostridia; order Oscillospirales; family Acutalibacteraceae; genus Fimenecus. The sequence continues at coordinate 2,487 of JAZNTF010000238.1, read as the reverse complement.
TATTTTGAAAAATTTATAAAAAAATGGCGAGGAATAAACCTCGCCATACCATTATTATTTACTTTTTAAGTTCTACTGCTGCTTTACATTTTGCAACGATATTTGCAGCATCAAGTCCAAATTCGTGAAGAAGCTGTACTGCAGGACCTGATTTTCCGAATGTATCTTCAACACCTACACGAAGTACTGGAACAGGAACTGTTTCACAGACAACTTCTGCAACGGCAGAACCGAGGCCACCGATAACATTATGTTCTTCAGCTGTCACGATTACGCCTGTTTTCTTTGCACTTTCGATGATGATGTCACGGTCAATAGGCTTGATTGTTGCCATATTAACAACTCTTGCGTTAATGCCTTCTGCTTTAAGTTCTTCGTAAGCCATAAGCGCTTCGTTAACCATAAGTCCTGTTGCGATGATTGTTACATCATCACCTTCTTTAAGGACTGTACCTTTACCGATTTCGAACTTATAGTTCTCGTCAAATACTCTTGGCACTGCAAGACGACCAAATCGCATATAAACAGGACCATTGTGCTCTGCTGCTGCCATAACGCAAAGTCTTGCTTCCACATCATCGGCAGGATTAAGAATTACCATACCCGGAATTGTTCTCATAAGACCGATGTCTTCGCAACACTGATGGCTTGCACCGTCTTCACCAACAGAAATACCCGCGTGAGTTGCACCGATTTTAACATTAAGATGAGGATAACCGATTGAGTTTCTTACCTGTTCAAATGCACGACCAGCAGCGAACATTGCGAATGATGATGCAAATACTGTATAGCCTGATGCAGCAAGACCAGCAGCAATACCCATCATATTACCTTCTGCAATACCACAGTCGATAAACTTTTCAGGATGTTCTTTCTTAAACATTCCTGTTTTTGTAGCAGCAGCAAGGTCTGCATCAAGAACAAGAACTTTAGCATCTGTATTACCTAATTCAACAAGTGCTTTACCGTAAGCATCTCTTGTTGCTGTTTTGATTACTTCACTCATTTTGCTGCCTCCAATTCATTAAGTTTTGCAGTAAGTTCTGCTACTGCTGTATTATAAAGCTCTTCGTTAGGTGCTGCACCATGCCAGTTAACCTGATTTTCCATATAGGAAACGCCTTTACCTTTAACTGTCTTTGCAATAATTGCAGTAGGCACTCCCTTTGTTTCCTTTGCCTTTGCAAAAGCATCTTCAATTTCATCAAAATTATTACCATCAATTTCAATTGTGTTGAAACCAAATGCTGTGAATTTTTCAGGAATTGGATATGGTGAGTTAACTTCTTCGATACTACCATCAATCTGAAGATTGTTATTGTCAACGATTACTACGAGGTTGTCAAGCTTCTTCGCATTTGCAAACATTGCTGCTTCCCAAACCTGACCTTCTTCAATTTCACCGTCACCAAGAATTGTATAAACTCTTGTGTCTTTTTTATCGTACTTTGCAGCAAGTGCCATACCAACTGCTGTTGAAACTCCCTGACCAAGTGAACCTGTACTCATATCAACACCAGGTACACATTTCATACTGGGATGTCCCTGAAGATATGAATCAGCTTTACGGAGTGTCTTCATATCCTCTGTCGGGAAAAAGCCTTTAAGTGCAAGTGTTGCATAAAGTGCAGGTGCTGCATGACCTTTTGAAAGAACAAAACGGTCTCTGTCCTCCCATTTTGGATTTGCAGGGTCAACCTTCATCTCTACATTGTAAAGATATGCCATAAGCTCAGCAATTGAAAGTGAGCCACCCGGATGGCCGGCCTTTGCATTGAAAATACCTTCTAACAAGAGAAGTCTTTCTTTTGTCGCAAAAATTTCAAGTTCCTTTTTCAAAGAAGCGTTCATTTTTACTCCCCCTATTTTTTATTCTTTATAATCATTCATTATATATTCAAGCAAGTCAGCAACAGCTCCGTTATTACAATGACACGCATGAAATTTTGCTATTTCGTGCATCGCTTTTGGTGCTTGTCCGCAACATGCAGGAAGTCCAACAGTTTTGAGCATATCGTAATCGTTAAAATAGTCACCGATTGCAGCTGTATGTTTTTGTTCAATACCATACATATCCGCGATTTTCATAAGTGCAGAGCCTTTATGTACACCTTCGTTAAGCATTTCAAATGAACAAATTGAGCTAGACATAAAATTTGCTCCGGTATCAGTCAATGAATCAACATATTTTCTGATTCTTCTAATCAAGTCAGGCATACCGAGGAAAATTACCTTACCCCAATTTTCTCTTGGAATTTCGTGTGGTTTCTTACAATTTTTATGATGCAACTTATCAGCTCTTACCATAACTTTTGCAAAAATTCTGGAATTAAGAGTATAAATCATTCTATCAGTAAGAATTTCAATTTCTACCAATGGAAATCTTTCGTAAATATCAAAAACCAAATCCATTGCCTTTTCGTTAATTGAATCAAAGTAAAGCATTTTTTCCTGAGAATAATCGTAAACACCGGCACCATTAAGAAT
>JAZNTF010000237.1:0-3744 GCA_045591625.1 Candidatus Fimenecus sp. | reverse complement strand
AAATGACCTTCGATTATGTAGTTATCACCCTGCATAACATTGCTTGTGATTTTGAATCTGAATAATGTGCGATACTCTCTCTCGCCAGAAGGAGTGATTACACATTCAGATATATCCATAATCTTTCGGGAATTGTCTTCCAACTTATGAGCGTAAACAACGAGAGGAAATGCCTGACCAGCCTGCATCAGCGATGTCTTAAAGTTTATAGGGAAACGCTTTTGACAAAGGAGTGCTAAACGCATATGAGCTGCATCGGCAGCAGAGGCATGGATAGTTGATACAACAGTATGACCTGTAAGGGATGCTTCAACAGCAGAATAAGCTTCAGTATCTCGCATTTCTCCGACAACTACAATGTCGGGATTGAATCGCAAGGATGCTACAACCAAATCTTCCTGTGTGATATCGTAAGCTTCGTTATCAGAAGGTCTTGACAATGTATGTACTACATTGTTGGTTATAACATCATCGTTTTTGCGAACAAGGGATAATTCACGAGAACCTGATTCAATACTGAATATTCGCTTATTATCGGGAATTGTTGAAAGCAATGCATTAAGGAGTGTTGTTTTACCTGAACTGGTTGCACCTGCTACAACGAAAGAAACACCATAGCGAAGGCACATGCACAAGAAGTCAATCATCTTCTGTGTTGCATTATTACCTTTTACGATTTCATCCTTTGTAACTCTTGAAGGGTGCAAAAGTCGGATTGATACGCTGATACCTCTGTCATCATCAACAATAGGTTCTTTAAGAGCTGTGATTCGTGTGTTACCGGGCAAATGACCTTGAGCCATAGGAGTTGCATTATCAATAATCATACCCGAATGGTGAAGAAGTCTTTTGATAATATCAATAGCATGTTGGGGTGAATAAAAATATTCCGTAGTCTTTTCAATGTGACCATCGGTATATGTTATGGCAATATCATCCCAACCGTTGATATTAATTTCTTCAATATCCTCACGTCCTAAATACTTTGTTAAGATGGAGTATTCAGCCATTTCACAATAGAGCTTGTCTGACAGTTGTTTGAAGCTCATTCCTTCGACCATATAATCGTGGTCATACAAGTATTTATCAATGTATGTTCTCAACTGACCGTATTTATCCTTATCGGATAATGAAGCTGCATAGTTTTCAGAGATGTATTTCTGTACACTATTGAGAAGTGCAAAAAAACCAATTATTTGGCTCATCAGCTCACCACCTTTGCTAACCTCGAAATGTTATCGCAGAATACTTTATCGGTAATATGCTCTGATAAAGTTCCTGTGATAGACTGCTGTTTAAGGGAGTGACTGTAAGGGATTTTGATTTCAACATCCTTGAAGTGTTCTTTAACTTCACCTACAGGGAGATAAATGTCATTATCTTTTATGTTGATTACCTTTACTACTTTATCTGCAAATGCAATAAACTGGTCACCGTTAGCTGCATAGTATGACATACATTTAAGTGTCGGAGTTACAACCTGAACAATAACATCAGCTTCTGCCTTAGCAAGAGAAGAGATGAGGTCACTTCTGTCGCTTACACAGTCAACAACTATGTAGTCAGCAAGTTCTCTCATATTCATAAACAACTGACTGATTTTGTCCTCTGTAGGTCTTGCATATGTGTATTTGTTTTCATTTGCTTTGTAACCTAAATAACCGAAGTTAGGCATATTCTTTGTTGTCACAATGCTACGAATAACATCTTCACGATACACATCCGTTTTATCAAGAACCTTACCGATTGAATACAAATCACTTTCCTTACAATGAGGGAAGATGTAACCCATACAAGGCACCATCAAATCGGGTGAAAAGTAAAGGACTCTTTTCTTTCCTTTGTTATATAAGGACTGTGCAACCTTAATGGCAATAGAACTTTTACCACTATCAGGTGAGCCACAAACTGCAATAAACTTACTCATTCACAGCACCACCTTCGGTTGTTGTTTCTGTTTTATTCTTAAAGTAGCTATTCTGTGTGGATAAGAACTTATCGGCAGTTGATTTATCACCTCTGTATACAAGTGCCGCATGAATTTCTGCATTACCTTCATATTCTGCAAGTAACTTTGCCTGTTGTGTATTTGCAAGAACAGTAATTGTACTTGGGAGTTCATAACTTCCGTCTTCATTCTTAATTACTGCATCTTTATCAATACCACCCGATGTAGTTGTGGTTATAACCTTCATATATTTAAGTTCGGGAGGAGTTACTGCTTTGTTAGTGTCGTTATTGACAATAAGGAATGTTACGATATCTCCGTTCTGGAGCTTACCTGATACACCTGCCGCAAGACTGTCTACTGTTACGCTGATTGCTACATGTTTACCGTCAAGTGTTGCGAATACATCTTCAGCAGTATTACCATCTTTGGTGAGCTTATCCTTTGTGAAGAAGTCACCTGTATAGAGATTTGATGCAGCATATTTATCTACGACATCTGATTTATCTTCGATAGCACCTGCAGGGATTGAATCTTTATCAACCTTAACCACCTCAACTACATCTTCTGTAATGGGTGAACCCTGTTTCACATCCTGTGTAAGTCGTACTATCTTTGTTGTGTCGCTTGTAATATTCGTAACAATAGGAGCAACTACGAAGGTCATTACAACAGCAAGTGCCATGCAGATGATACCTATAATTGTTCTGTTTTTCATTTATAAATAACCTCCTGTTAAATGAAATATGCCACCATAAATCCTGTGGCAAGATATGGAACGAGGGGAAAACCCTCTTTCTTGTTTCTTTTAATGTTCATAAGAATTGCGAATACCAAACCCAAAGTAAGACCTATAACGCTGTTCTTTAAACCAAGCACCAATGAACTTGCGATACAGAACTTTATATCTGCACCACCGATTCTTCCTTTTCCTATGAAGATACTTAATATCATCAGCAAGGAAACGATAATGGCAGATATCAACATGCTTGGTATACTGGACAGTTCAAAGCATACAAATGCTACTATGACAATCATCACATGGATCCAGTCATCACATTCTCTTGATTTAATATCACTAAAAGATGCTAAAAGGAGAATTAAGCTGAACAAAATGCCACGCACCGCCATAGTGGTACATCCGAAAAAACACAGCAAAGCTACTGTTACTCCAAGTCCGATGCCTACAAAACCTGCTATGGTTTTCACCTTTTCGCCACCCCATCTTTTAAGGGCATATTTCGCAATCAATACAGTTGCTAATACAACTGCTCCAAGAATTACCGATACACCAAATATCTTCAGAAGTGTTTCAACTGTTACATCAATAACTTTCGGCATAATCGGACCAACAATTAAATTCATAAAATTCTCCTTTCAAAAGATTGGTGGGAGTATTAAAACTCCCACCGTATGTCATTCTCTTAACCTGCGTAATTGAAAATTTCACCAACTTTGGTTTCAACTGCCGGAGCAATTGTATCTTCAAAGAGAGCATAGAGAAGGGCAAGAATGAGAGCACCGATAACAACAGCGATAAGAACCTTTACGCCTGTATCTACATAAGTTTCAGCTTTCTTGGTTTCGATAACCTCGACAGCTTTTGTTTTAATGGACATTACTTTATCTCTTATTTTTTTAAACATATTCACACCTCATTAACCTGCGTAGTTGAAGAGTTCCTGAACCTTTGTCACAACAGAAGGCATGATGGTGTCTTCAAAAAGGGCATAAAGGAGAGTGAGAAGGAGCGCACCGACTACGACTGCTATGAGAACCTTAACACCTGTATCAAC
>JAZNTF010000236.1:0-5775 GCA_045591625.1 Candidatus Fimenecus sp. | reverse complement strand
TATCAAATAATAACGGCAGGGTCACTTCACTATATAAGCCCTGCCATTATTTTAATCATTTTTCTCAAACATAGTTCTTAATTTTTCCGCAGCATTATAGAGGTCTTTTACACCTGCAGAAACTTTTTCTTTTGGGAAGTTTTCAAGATAGCTACTGGCTTCAAGTGTAAAATATCCGTCATAATTGATTTCTTTCAATGCATTTACAACAGCCACAAAATCAATATTCATTGAAAACGGAATTTGATGTGAGTCGTGAAGCTTATCGTTATCGTGAATGTGAAGTGCTTTGAGTCTTTTTCCCAAAGCACGAATCATTTCAGGTGCAGTTGTGTCACTGCCCTTCATTTCAGCATGACCGATATCAAGACAAGCTACAAAATAATCGTCATTTACTGCGTCAAGATGCGCATTAAAGCTTTCAGGAGTAGCACACGCAGCAAAGCTTGAATGCCTGTGAAACTTTTTCCAATTCCACATATTTTCTGTGGCAATTTTCACACCATGCTCTTTTGCAAATGGCAAAAGCTCAAAATACATTTCTGCATTTTCTTCAGGTGCACCGTCATTCATAGGATGGACAATACAGGTGTCACCACCTGCCTCTGCGACACATTCGATTGCTCGTTTAAGCCAATACTTACTTTTTGGTGATGACGGAAATGGTGCATGTCCCTGATTACAGACAATTCCGTTATCAAGACCGATTTGCTTAAGCTTTCTTGCAAAAGCAAGATAGTCACTCTGAGCAGTAGGATGATTTTGGGGAACTAAGATGCCATTTTCCTTTTTACACATTTCAAACATTGAGAAATCCCATGCATCAAAGCCTGTTTTCGCAACGAGTTCAACTGCCTTTTCTTCACCAATGTGTGTTGAAATTGAATCTATTTCTGTTGAAATTTGCATAAGTCACCTCTAAATTTTCTTTTAATTATGTAATCAACTACAGCAAAAACTACACATCCAGTTCCGTAACAGATTATGTCCGCAACAGAAAATGTTCTGCCAAGCAGTGTTGAAAGAAACAGGTTTTCATCTAATCCAAGTAGTTTTACAAAGTCAAAATACTGACCGATTTCTACTAACAATGAAAATAAAAACACCAACAATGGTACAAAACTGAATTTTTCAGGAATAATAAATTTAATAAAAAAACAAATTAATACCGTCACAAGCACATCACCCACATAAGGACGAATAAAATTGTCACGAACAAATAATGCGATTAAAAGCTCTGTTACAAAAAGCAAAAAGAAAGATACACCATAAAATATTCTTAACTTCTTTTTGATTTCACTCACCACCATAATAATCTGCTCTAATTTTACAACAAGAAACTACCAAAATCAACACTATAAAAATTTTGTCAAAAAAATTTAAAAAAACTTTAAAAAAAGACTTGACTATTTCATTTTGATGTGTTATTATTATCGAGCGTTGAGACGCTGGTGTAGCTCAGTTGGTAGAGCAGCTGATTTGTAATCAGCAGGCCGGGGGTTCGAGTCCGTCCACCAGCTCCATTTTTTTGTAATTGAATATGGGTAGGTTCCCGAGTGGCCAAAGGGAGCAGACTGTAAATCTGCCGTCGACGACTTCGGTGGTTCGAATCCACCCCTGCCCACCATTTCGAGTGTTCATTACGGATTCAAGTGATGAACACTCGATTTTTTTGTGTTTCTTCATAGTATTTAATTTATGTATCGAGCAGGTTTTAGCCTGCTCTTTTTTGTTATGCCGTAAGATATTCAACAGCCATACCTTGTCTCATATCCAATTTGAGGTTTTCCTCATCTGACGGAATTTCGATGTTTCCTACAAAACGATAATAGATAACAATTCTCTGCGTTTTGTTCTTACCCGTACCCTCTGTTTCATAAACCTCAATGCGGTCAACGAGCTCGTGAAGAAGCGGTGCCGTTATGGTTTCCATTCGTATGAAGCGTCTTATTGCCTCAACGAATGCAACTCTTTCGCTTTTCTTATCATTAAGCTCATCAAGCTCCTCGTGCAGCTTTTGGATTTTGGTTTTCAGTTCATCTCTTTCAACACCGTATTTCTGCGACATATGCAAGAACCATTCGTCCGTTACCTTGCCAAGAGCATTGTCCTCATATAGTTTTTCATACAAAGTGTTTACTGTGTTTTGCCTTGAAGTGCATCTCTGAAGCTCGGAGTTGATACGCCTTTTTTCGTTTTGTACAATGTCTTCGGTTTTCATTGTAAGCACCTCAACGAGTTCATCCTCATTATGCTTCAGATAACCTGCAAGCTTTTTCAGCTCCGTTGTAACTATTTGTTCTATAGCCTCTGCCCTGACATAATGTCTGTGCTGACAGCTGCCACGATAGTCCTTTACATAATTGGAACAGCTGAAATAGTGAATATTTTTATTTCGGGTATTCACGTGATACCACAGCTTATGTCCGCATTCGGCACAGACGAGAAAATCACAAAAAATGCTTTTACTTCCGTTTTCAGCCAACGGCTCACGGCGTTTACAAAAGCCTATAAGCTTCTGCACCTCTTCATAGGTGTGACGGTCAATAATCGGCTCGTGAACATCCTTGAAAATCTTCCAGTTTTCTTCGGGATTCTGAAGCCGTTTCTTGTTCTTAAAGCTCTTGGAATAGGTTTTGAAGTTTACCACATCACCGCAATACTCCTGACGAAGAAGAATCTGACGGATGGTAGAGCTTTTCCATTTATAAGGGTTAGGCTGCACCTTTTTACCGCCTCTGCCTATCCCTCTTTCCTGCCAATAGGATGTGCAATTTTTAATACCCTTGTCTTGAAGATGTCTTGCGATTTTATCCAATCCGTAGCCTTCAAGGTAAAGCATAAAAATCTCTCTTACAACCTTGGCTGCTTCAGGCTCTACAACCCATCTTTTAGGATTATGCGGGTCCTTCATATATCCGTATGGTGGCTGTGATAACGGCTCTCCCATATTACCTCTGATTCTTTTTGCAGAACGCACCTTGTTTGAAATATCTCTTGCATACATCTCGTTCATAACATTTTTGAACGGGATTATTTCATTCTCTCCATCAGCACTGTCAACCAAATCTGTAACAGCGATAAAGCGGATGTCGTGCTCGGGAAAATATGATTCGGTAAAAAGACCAACCTCAACATAGTTTCTGCCGAATCGGGACATATCCTTGACAATGATTGTTTTGACATATCCTGCTTCAACATCCTCCATCATCCTTTTGAAATCGGGACGGTTGAAGTTTGTACCCGTATAGCCGTCATCTACATAGAACCTTGTGTTATCAAAGCCCTTTTCCTTTGCGTAACGAGCAAGCATAAGCTTCTGATTTTCTATTGAGTTGCTCTCGCAATCTTTACCGTCATCACGGGAGAGACGGCAATAGAGAGCAGTAATACCTGAGTAATTTGACTGCATTAGTCCTCCTTTCCGGCAGTCATGCATACACATTCTGTGTTAATTGTATTTATATCTTCGGCAGTAGTCAAATGTGCGAAATCGCTACCTAAATATCGTTTAATCTTATCAATGAAAGTCATTGATTCTGTTTCACTGTGTTTAGTAGAAACAATATAACGGACACCGTTGATAACATAAACACTATCATCAGCACTTAAAATCTCTCCATGAGTATCATTCAATAGAGATATGATAAATTCTTTTATTCTTTTAAAAATATTCAATAACATTCCTCCTTATCTTTCATCCCGTGAATAGCTACGGTTTCGGTTTTGTGTTTTATTTTTCTGTTGCTGTTCGATTTCAAGAATTTGGTCAATCTTGCTTTCCACATCAGGTTCTGATTTTTCAATTCTTTCACAGGTGTTAATATCCTTACGAAGAATTTTTAGTCTTTCAGAAAACAGGCTGATGGTATCCTTGATTTCTGCGATTTCTTTTTCATCACCCTTGCGAACAGCAGATTTTAATTTGTTGCGATAGATTCTTCGGGCTTCGGTTACCTCTGCCATTTCGTTTATACATTCCTGTTTGAAAGACTGCAACTGCTCATCGTTTTCAATATCGTTATGGCACAAAAGATTCTGTTGCTCAATCAGACGGTCAAGTTTTATGATTTCTCTCTGCAGATATTTTTCGATATAGTAGTTTTCTTTAGGACGGCTTTTCACTGTCTGAACCACTGTAACGAAATGAACATAAACTTCTTTGTAGTTTCTTTCAAAGTCATAAAGATAATCTTTCCACTCATCCTGCTGAGGTAAATCAATCCTGTAATGTCTCCAATCAGCATAAAGTTTTTGACTGATTCTTTCAAAAGAATATTCATTACCAAGGTCACATAACCACACAGGTCTTTTGAATGAGGGATGATTAACCGTTGTATGAGGTTTAGTGAAATCAAATCTGTAACCGAGCTTTTGCATTTCATAAAGAAAACCTCTTGGTGCACCTGCACGAAGAATGCACTCATCAATATCTTTTTTGAGCGTTGTGAATTTGTTATACTCACCGTCACGCTCTGCAATATACTGCGGATAGCATTGATGCTTTGACGGTTTCGGATTTTCAATAACCGATAATCCCTGCTCTCTGCAAAGTCTGTCTGAAACATTTCGCATTTTATTTAAGAATGATTTGTTATCATTAAACTTTTTACCGTCAACAAATGAAACAGAGTTCACAACAATATGGCAATGAAGGTTGTCTGTATTTTTATGAAGTGCAACGATTACTTCAAACCTGTCACCGAATAATTCTTCAGCGAGCTTACAACCGATTTCAAAAACCTGTTCATTCGTACCTTCATTATCATCAAAGGATTGAATAATGTGATAACCGACGTTACCTGAATTTTTATTAAACATATCTTTTGTTTCCTGCATCTGTGCTTTTGCAAATTCGGGAATGCAGTTTATACCTCTGACAAAAACTACTTCTTCGTTCTTCATACCGTCATTAAAAATTTTATCGGCAGTAGTTTTTGAAGGATTCATTGCATAATCAATCAGCTTTGAAAGTCCCGTTCTTAACTTTTTAATTTTTGTTATCGCTATATTTTATCACCTTCCTGTATCAAAATTTTCAAGCAATTGCTTTTCACAATTACGCAATTCGGTAATTGCATTTCTGATTTCTTTATCGGTTACAAAAGATTTTGAGTTTAAAGCTCTTGCAATCTGATTAAGATTGTTACCTATACGGCGAAGTTCCGGAACAACAGAACGAATTTCTTTAGGCGGAAATTTTATGCATTGGTACAAAATCAACAGTCTTATGAGCTTTGAAACGCTGACGTTATATTCTTTTGTTTGACTTAAAAGCATTTCATTTTCTTCATCATCAAGATAAAAAGCGTATCGGTGTTGTCTTTTTCTCGGCAAATATTTTCACCTCTTTTCTGCTTCCGAGCGGATTTGTTGCAACAAATCCAATGCTCGCAAAGACGATACCACGTTTTTTATCGCTCCCACTGTCGTTGCTTTTGAAGCACCATTGCATACCGTGCCAGAGCTTTTTCTGTTATCTCTTCCATCTTTTTCAGCGGCATATCTTTCTTAAAATACTTTTTAAAAGTTTCAACCGGGATTTTTACATACTCCTTTTGATTAGCTTTTTGCTCCTGCATAATTTCAAAGATGGCAACCATAGTGAGCTTTTTTTCTTCACTTAACTTGTGCATACGCTGTGCTTGTGAAAGTGACGGGGTGCAATCTTCACTGTCAATAGTTTCAATCAAATTGCATTGTTCCTCTTCCGTTAAATATGAAAGTTCAACTGCCGGTGTAAAAGATATTCTTTTTTCATCCACCATATCAAGA
>JAZNTF010000235.1:0-7839 GCA_045591625.1 Candidatus Fimenecus sp. | reverse complement strand
GGGAGTCCTTCAACTTTAGAAATAAGGTTGATAACGTCCATTCTGAAACCGTCAACGCCCTTTTCGAGCCACCAACAAACCATTTCAGCAATTTCTTTTCTCATTTCAGGATTTTCCCAATTCAAATCCATCTGCTTTGATGAGAAAATGTGCATTGCCCACTGGTCAAGCTCAGGATAATAGTTCCAAGCTGAACCTGAGAAAACTGATGTCCAGTTATTTGGCGGAACACCATCACCCTTACCTTTACGGAAAATATAATAATCCTGATATTTCTTGTCACCTGCAAGAGCCTTCTGGAACCATTCGTGTTCATCAGATGTATGGTTTACAACAAGGTCCATAACAAGCTTCATACCACGTTTATGAATTTCACTGAGCATCTGGTCAAAATCGTCCATTGTGCCGAATTCAGTCATAATTTTACGATAATCACGGATATCGTAACCCATATCATCATTCGGCGAATCGTAAATAGGGCTGAGCCAGAGCACATCCACACCTAAATCCTTAAGGTAGTCGAGCTTTGAGATAATACCCTGCAAATCACCGATACCGTCACCGTTTGAGTCCATAAATGAACGAGGATAAATCTGATAGATAACAGATTCCTTCCACCATTTTGGGTCAACTTGCGTTTTAGTAACAACCTTTTCAGGTGTATAGCTTAAAAGATTACAAAGATGCTCAACTGTTTCTATCGGAAATTTATCACCAAGAAGCTTTGGAATAGCTGTAAGCTTCATTTTACCCACCAAGGGATTGTGAATAACTGAATTTGGAATACCTGTATGATATGCAATCATTTCAATCAGGTCATTACCAACAGGAGTATTTAAAACATCTTTAAGAGTACTTTTAGGAGTAATTTTCATTAAAATCTTTCCTTTCGACTTGATTAAATATAACTTAATTATTATACAATAAATCAATAAGAATTTCAATATCGTTAAATGTTGAAATTAAGCTATTTTTATGATATTATGCAGATACTAAGTATAAAAGGATTGATTTTATGAAAAAGTTTTTAAGTATTTTGCTTTCCTTGGTTATGGCTCTGAGCATATTTACCCTCCCCGCTTCTGCTATAAACAATAAGTTTGTTACATCACAGACTATAACGGATGCATTTTATGTTGTAAAAAATTTAGTTGATAATATTTTAGGCTTTCTTGGCGGTGACAAAAGAGTTGACATTGCAAATTACACTGAATATCCTTGTAAAGTGCCCGGACTCGAAGATGGTTTTATCCCACAAGGAATTTGCTTTGTAGACAAAATGGATATGTTTGCTATCAGTGGTTATATGCCCAATGATTCGGACGGGAATGAACAATTCTCAAGAATCTATTTCATAAATCCCGAAACCGATGAAAGTAGTATGTTTATTATTGACGGATTCACAGGTCATGCAGGTGGAATTGCCTGTGATGGAAATGATTTGTGGATTTCATCAGGAGGAAGCTCTTCTTCAAACGGTAAAATCTATCACTTTACTGTTGATATGTTCACAGGTGAAAGTGGCAGTAGTGTAAATTATGACGGATATTTTTCTGTACCTGTCAAAGGGTCTGTACTTTATTGCGACGGAGAAAGGCTTTGGGTTTCGGAATTTTACAACAATGACAAGGACTCTAACAAAGTAAATAAGGAGCATCACATCAGCACAAATCACGCTTGGTCCTGTGGTTATGATTTACCTCTTGAGGTTGATTACTCTGCTAAAGAAAAACTTGTTCCCGATGTTGTTCTCTCGATACCTGACAAAGTTCAGGGTATGTCGATTACAGATGACAATGAAGTTGTTTTCAGCACATCCTATGGCAGAAGAAACGATTCAAGACTGCATATTTATGAAAATTATACTCAATGGAATACTGATACCGTAACTGTTTTTGATACTGATGTCCAACTTTATATCGCAAAAAGAAAAAACAGAATATTAAGATTCAGAATGCCTACATTAATGGAAGGTTTGGATTACCACGACGGAAATTTATATGTGATTTTCGAATCGGGTGCACAAACTTATGCTGATGCAAAAGAAATCAACAAGGACATCTGGGAAATAAACATTAATGGTATCATAGGCTAATTAATTTGTTACATTTTCAAGTGAATGCTTAATCTTTAATCCCAAACCGAATAGTTGCTATATTTTAACAGAACTCATTTTTGGGTTCTGTTTTTTAACTCTTATTTAAATAAAAATTTAGTTGAAAAAACATCAAAAAATATAGTATAATATAATTAAATGATTTTTTGAATTATTTATGGAGGTTATTATGAGAAACATTAAAGTTATCAACAACGAATGGCTTTTCTCAAAACAAGCAAACGCTGCGCCCCAGACTCTCCCCGCTGATTGGGAGGCTCTTAATCTTCCTTTTACATGGAATGGTAAGGATGGTCAGGACGGTGGTAATGACTATTACAGAGGCACTTGCTATTTTGCAAAAGAAATCAAAGCTGACGAGTTACCTAAAGGTGAAGTTAAATATCTTCAGTTTGATGGTGTAAATTCATCTTGCGAAGTGTTCTGGAATGGTAAAAGCATTACAAAGCACGATGGTGGTTATTCAACTTTCAGAGCTGAAATCAAAGAAATAAAGGACACTAACTTACTTGTTGTTGCAGTTGACAACTCTGCAAATGACAGAGTTTATCCACAGAATGCTGACTTTACATTCTACGGTGGTATTTATCGTGATGTAAGTGTTATCGGTGTTCCTGAATGTCACTTTGACCTTGATTACTACGGATCACCTGCTATTATGGTTACTCCCGAAATCAAGGGATCAGATGCTGAAATCGAAATCAAGACATTCTTCAAGAACGATGATTGCAAGGTACGTTATGAAATTATTGCTGATGGCGAAGTAATCGCTTCTAAAGAAGATGATGACGATGCAGAATTCGAAATTAAGAATGTTCACCTTTGGGACGGACTTGCTGACCCATATCTTTATACAGCAAAAGCAACTCTTATTTATAAAGGCGAGGAAGTTGATGAAGTTTCAACTCGTTTCGGTTGCCGTACATTCAAAATTGACCCTGAAAAAGGTTTCTTCCTCAATGGTCGTGAATACCCTCTCCGAGGTGTATCTCGTCATCAGGACAGACCTGACGTTGGTAATGCATTGACACCTGAAATGCACAAGGAAGACCTTGAGCTTATCCTTGAAATGGGTGCTAACACAATCCGTCTTGCTCACTATCAGCATTCACAGGTTTTCTATGACCTTTGTGACGAAGCAGGTCTTGTTCTTTGGGCAGAAATACCTTATATTTCTAGCCATATGCCAACAGGTTATGACAACACAATTTCACAGATGAAGGAACTTGTAATTCAAAACTACAATCACCCATCAATCGTTGTATGGGGTCTTTCAAATGAAATTACAATTGCAGGTTCAAACCCAAACCTTATTAAGAACCATAAAGACCTTAACGATATGGTTCACAAAATGGATAAGACTCGTCTTACAACTATCGCAGCAGTTTCAATGTGCGATATCAACGACGAATATGTTCATATTTCTGACGTTCTTTCATACAACCACTATTTCGGTTGGTACGGTGGTTCAACAGAAATGAACGGCCCTTGGTTCGATGATTTCCATAAGAAATACCCAAACAAGCCAATCGGTCTTTCTGAATATGGATGTGAAGCACTTAACTGGCACACATCAACTCCTGCTCAGGGTGACTATACTGAAGAATATCAGGCATATTACCACGAAGAGCTCATCAAGCAGATTGCTGAAAGACCTTATCTTTGGGCAACTCATGTATGGAATATGTTCGACTTTGCTGCTGATGCTCGTTCAGAGGGTGGCGAAAATGGTATGAACCATAAGGGTCTTGTAACTTTCGACAGAAAGTATAAGAAGGACTCATTCTATGCATACAAAGCATGGCTTTCATACGAGCCTGTACTTCACCTTTGCTCAAAGAGATATATTGACAGAGTTGAAGACGTAACAAAGGTTACTGTTTACTCTAACCAGCCTGAAGTTGAACTCTTTGCAAATGGTGTAAGCGTTGGCAAACAGACAAAGGGAAAATATCCATTCTTCTACTTCGATGTTAAAAACGAAGGTACAACTGAACTTAAAGTTGTTGCAGGTGACCTTACAGATACTGCAACAATCAATAAGGTTGACACTCCAAATGAAGCTTATATTATGAAAGAAGAAGGTCAGGTTATTAACTGGTTTGAAATCAACACTCCTGACGGATACCTTTCAATTAACAATACAATCGGTGACATTATGAGCACATTCGGTGGTAAAATCGTAATGTTCAAGTTTGTAATGATGCTTAAGAATGCGATGACCGGTGGCAAGGACAAAGACGGTGAAGAAAAGAAAGGTGGCGGTGGTGTAATCGGCGGCTTTAAAGTTACACCTGCTATGCTTAAAAACATCTACGGTATGGCAAAGGGCTTCACAATCAAACGTGCTTGTTCAATGCTTGGTGGTGCACTTTCAAAAGAACAAATCCTTGAAATCAATGCAAAACTCAATAAAGTAAAAGCACCAAAGAAAAAGTAAAATAAATACAATAACCTCACAAAGCACAAGCCTTGTGAGGTTTTACTTTTTTCAATGAAAATTAATTTTACAATCCAAGAAGTTTTAAAACAACTGTAACAACTACTATACCGATAAGCCATTTCACACCGAATGCAACATCTAAAGATATATCACTACCCGATGAATTGTTATTTAGTGAGTTGTCGATATCAATTAAAGATTTGTAATGCACATAATCGTGAAAATCAACTTTGCCATCCTTGTTCCAATCCACAAAATCACTCCTTAGCAATGTGCAAATATACATAAAACCGCATACAATAAGCAAAACAAAATAAATAATGTCATTTATAACATCTCCTTTTCTGATTACATAATATCACAGAATCGGAGTTATTTCACTTTTTTATTTTAAACTCAGTACCAAAAAACGGACTCAGAAACACACCTATGTCTTGACCGTACAAATATTTATTTCCTTTATTGACTTTTATAACTCAAAATGATATTATTATCAAGCAAAATTCAAATTGATGAAAAGATTTTGGGCATCGCAAGTGCTATGTGGGCGCGGTTGAAAAGTTGTTTTCAACATAAAGTAAAAATGATAATGTTTATATGCGGATGTGGCGGAATTGGCAGACGCGCAGGTCTCAGACTCCTGTGGATATTGCTTCCTTGTGGGTTCAACTCCCATCGTCCGCACCATAGTTAAGAGTTCACCTTATGTGGACTCTTATTTTTTATAAATAGACATTTGACAAAAAACAAATACTATTGTAACATATACATATGGAGCATAGGTATTATGATTTTTAAGGAGGATTTATTATGGCAAAAAGTGATTTAATGCACGGAAACACATCTCTTTTGGTATTATCTCTTATTGAGCAAAGGGATATGTACGGTTATCAGATTATCAAGGAATTAAAACGCAAAAGTGAAAATGTCTTTGAATTAAAGGAAGGCTCACTCTACCCTGTTTTACACGCTCTTGAAAACGAAAAGCTTATTACATCCTATATTGAAGAAACTGATTCTGCACGCAAACGCAGATATTATAAGATTACTGACAAAGGCAGAAAGGAATTGGCAGATAAGAAAGAAGAATTTTTTATATTCACCAACGCAGCAAGAAAAGTATTATATTTTGCATAAGGTGGTGATATTATGTTTATGAGAAATTTCTCAAATTTTAATGAAGCCAAAGATTTTTACATAGAACAAGTTCTATATCATATTCATTACAAAAAACTCCGGAAAAGAATTAAAGAAGAAATCGAAAATCATATGGACGATATGTATGACGATTTTAAAAACGATTTTGATAACGAGCTTGATGTGACAAAAAAGGTTATTGAGGAAATGGGTGACCCTGACGAATTAGGTATTGAACTTAAAGAAGCAAATAAGAAAATTTTACGTATAGCAAGAGCATTTAAGGTTACCTTAGCATTATCAATCATCCCTGCTTTAATCTTTTGTCAGACAGTGCTGTATGACCCAATTATGGAAATCAAGGAATATTATAAAGCTGTTGATATAGCAACATTAGAAATACAGATGAGTGAAAAATACAACGATGGCAAACCCATAAAACTTTTTGCCGAGGCAGACCACAACGGTAGGGTTCATAGATATTATGTGCCTTACGAACAACCTGAAGGTCGTTTCGAGTATTTTCACACAGAATCAATTATCATTTTTGGAAAGAGTTATAAAGATAAGTTTTTGTACTTTGGACGTGGCGGTGGTCCATATAGCGATGAACATAAATTCAATTTAAGTCAAGGTACGTTGGCAGATTATTTGCTTGTTTTTACTGCGCCGACTGAAGAAAAATATATCAAAATGTATTTGGAGCCTATATATTCAGATAGTGGACTTGAACCCTATTGGAGTGACTTTGTTGAATACCCTCAAAACGGAACATACGAAAACCCAGTTTCTGTTTTGATTGATTTACCTGAAGGATACCATTGGAGTTATCTAAAAGAATTTGATGAAAACAAGGAATTGATTGAGTAAAATAAATATTATCACATTACAAAAGATGGTGATTTTATGAGAGAAATCAAAGATTTTGATACTGAAAAGAAAATATTTATTGGCAAGGTGTTAAACCATATTCACTACAACAAATTACATACACGAATCTATGAAGAGCTTTCAAATCATATGGATGATATGTACGACGATTTCAGCAATATCTGTGATAATGAAAAGGAAACGACAAAAAGAGTTATTGATGAAATGGGAAACCCTGATGAATTAGGTCTTGCGTTGAAAAATGCAAATAAAAAGAAGATATTGACAGTAAGGATATTTAAAATAGTTTTTTCTGTTATTTCAATACCGTTAATATATTTTATGTGTGCACTGATATCAAATGTTGCAATAGATGTTGCAGATGTTGCTCGTTCATATACTGTTCAGGAGGCTGAACAATGGATAGTTGAAAACAAAAGTGACGGCGAGCCTATAGAATTACTTACTGAAATTGAACATAACGGTATTGTTCACAGAATATATGTTCCGCAAAGTCAGGACAAGCATTTTGACATTTATCACATCAATTCTGTGAAATTATTCGGAATCAATATAAGTAACAGATACAAGTATAACCACTCAACATATCTTTCCTCTGATGAATATACAATCGCAAATCTCAATACGGAAACATACAGGTTAAGTGACGTTTTGTTTATTTATTTCGATAATCCTGAAGAGGAATATCTTAAGGTGGAATATATTTCTTTAGAAGACGGTTCAAGGGGAACTTGGAGCGATTTCATTAAAATTCCGCAAAACGGAACAGTTGAAAAGCCTGAATGTGTCTTTTTTGATTGTCCCGACGGATATCGTTGGAGTAGATATGAAAGGTTTGATGAAAACAAGGAATTGATTGAGTGGGAATGAGATTCTTCGCTATGCTCAGAATGACACCAAATTAGTTTTTATATTAACCAACAACGGCGGGGTCAAGTTACGGCTCATTCCTCGCCAAGACCCTTTTGTCTGCTACGCAGACATTTCCCCTGTCAGGGGAATAACCCCGCCCTACCGGTCGCATATAAAAAACGAACATCCCGATAAATTATAATTTGAATAGCAATAAGGCGGAGAAATCAACTCCGCCTTACAAGCTTTTATTCTCCTGTATATGCTTTTACAAGGACTTTGAGTTGTTCTACAGTTTCGAATTTTGCCCCTGATTCAACAATAGCAGACCTTACTGACACAGGAAGCGAATCAAAATATGTTTTCACTTCAAGACTCATATTATTCATAAAAAATCACC
>JAZNTF010000234.1:0-5255 GCA_045591625.1 Candidatus Fimenecus sp. | reverse complement strand
GGCTCACAGAACGACATGGCTACGATCCGACTTCAATTAAAATCAGCTTTGAATCCGCTGTTATGCTTGATTTGATATTTGCAAAAGCACATCTTGCTTATAAAATGAAAGCAAGTCGTCCTATACTCAATAATGACGGTGAAATTTTGCTTAAAAAAGCAAGACATCCGCTTATTGACCCCAGAACAGTTGTGCCTGTAAATATTTCACTTGGTACTGACTTTGATTCTCTTGTAATCACAGGTGCTAATACAGGTGGTAAAACCGTTTCAATTAAAACAATCGGTCTTTTGACTCTTATGGCAGAATGCGGACTTATGCTTCCCGTTACCGATAACAGCAGAATTTCAGTTTTCCGAAATGTCCTTGCCGATATCGGTGATGAACAGAGCATTGAACAGTCACTTTCCACATTCTCTGCTCATATGTCAACAATAGTTGAGATTTTAAAAACTGCAGATGACCGAAGCCTTGTGCTTATTGACGAGTTAGGTGCAGGTACAGACCCTGTTGAAGGTGCTGCTCTGGCAGTTGCAATTCTTGAAAACTTAAGACAAAAGGGTGCAAAAATTGCATCAACTACTCACTATTCAGAGCTTAAAGAATATGCTTTGAAGACAGACAGAGTGGAAAACGGTTGTTGCGAATTTGATGTTGCATCATTAAAACCCACTTACAGACTTCTTATCGGTATGCCCGGTCGTTCAAATGCTTTGGCAATTGCAGGTCGACTTGGTATCGACGAAAGTATAACTGATTTTGCAAAGGCTCTCATCTCTGAAGAAGACACTCGTTTTGAAGACGCTGTTGACACTCTTGAAACTGCTCGTAAAGCTCTTGAGGATGACCGACAAAAGCTTGAAGAGGAGAAAATCGCAATTCTTCGTCAAAAGGAAAATGCCGAAAAAGCACTTGAAAAAGCCAAGGCTCAGAGTGAAAAGGAAATAGCACGTGCAAAACAAGATGCAGAAAGAATTGTAGAGAATGCACGTAGAGCGGGTAACTCACTTCTTCTTGAAATTGAACAGCTGAAAAAAGAACAGGTAAAAACAAAAAATCTTCAGGAAATTGCAAGAAAAGCAAAGGCTGCTATGGGTAAACAGCTTGACAAAATGGATGAAATCCAACAAGGACTTGAGGATGATGACGGAAATTATACTTTGCCAAGACCATTAAAAATCGGTGACAGAGTTTTCGTAAAAACTCTCGGTGGAGAAGCAGAGGTTATTTCTGTTGATGAAAAGAAAAATACAGTTCAGGTGCAGTCGGGTATGATTAAAATGAAAGCGGATATGTCCGATGTTCGTTTGCTTGGTGGTCAGAAAACTCAGAAAAAGCAGACGGGCGGTATGAGAACTGTTCATACAGGCTCTGGGAAAGCTACTGCATCTTCAAATTCAAGTATTGATATACGTGGTAAGACAGTTGAAGAAGCAATGCTTGACCTTGATACATTTATCGATAGTATTCTTCGCACAGGTCTTAATGAAATCACAATCATTCACGGTAAGGGTACAGGTGCTCTTCGTAAAGGTATTCACATTTACCTTCGTAAGCATCCTAATATCCGTACATTCCGTCTTGGTGTTTTCGGTGAGGGTGAGGATGGTGTGACTATTGCACAGTTAAAATAAAAACTTGCAAAAAAACCACTGATATGTTAATATGAGTTTAAGAAATATAAACAAAGGAGTTGTATATAATGAATAAAAAATTAATTATTGCTCTTATTTTAGTGCTTGTTATGGTGTTCACTTTTGTTGCTTGTAAAAATTCAGGTGATGAAGGAAATGAATCAACAGATGCTGATACCACTGCTTCAGAAATAACAACGGATAAAGACGGTTTTGCAGATTTCGGTTCTGCTGAAGATGACACTACTTCAGGTAATACTACAGGTGGTAAAAATCCAAACAATAACGGTAACAGTAACAATGGCGGTAACGGAAACGGCCTTGTTATATCTCCCGGTGATGACGATGGACCGGGTTTTGAGGATATAGAAGGAAATGGTAATTCCGGAAACAGTGGCGGTGACATTATTCTCGGTGATAATGACGGAGAAGATTCTGTAGATTGGAATGAACTTGGTTAAAAATACCTCTTGACAAATAAATGTTTATTTAGTATAATGTCGTTCTGTAAAGTGAAAATCCTTTACAGAGCGATTTTATTTTTGTTGAAAGGAGAGTGTCAAGGTTGGCAAATAGCATAGAAATCACAATGCTTCTTGACCTGTATGGTGAAGTCTTGACTGTCAAGCAACGTGATTATCTTAATTTTTACTACAACGATGACCTTTCTCTTTCCGAAATTGCTGAAAATGAAGGAATAACCCGTCAGGGTGTCCGTGACGCTATCAAAAGAGCAGAAACATTGCTTTACGATATGGAGTCCAAGCTTAAGTTTTCAAAAAAACTTGAAAAATATCAAAACGGACTTGACGAAATAGTAAAAGTTTCAGAGGAAATAAATGAGTATAATTTATCTCACGGACTTTCTCGTGAAATCAACGATAAGACAGTTAAGATAAAGTCAATAGCACTTTCCTTGACTGATTAAGGTGACAGATATGGCATTTGAAGGTTTATCCGATAGACTTGAAGCTGCTTTTCAACGATTGAAAAGTAAGGGTAGTCTGAACGAAAAAGATGTTAAAGAGGCAATGCGCGAAGTTCGTCTTGCACTTTTAGAGGCTGACGTTAACTACAAGGTTGCCAAGGATTTTACTGTAAAAGTTACCGAACGAGCTATCGGTGCACAGGTTATGGAAAGTCTTACACCAGCACAGATGGTTATCAAAATAGTAAATGAAGAACTCACAGAGCTTATGGGTGGAACTCAGACAAGACTTGCTTATGCCAGTCATCCGCCGACAGTTATTATGATGTGTGGTCTTCAGGGTTCAGGTAAAACAACACATTGTGCAAAGATTGCACGAAAACTTAAAAATGAAAATCACAGACCTTTGCTTGTAGCCTGTGACATTTATCGTCCTGCTGCTATTAAGCAGTTGCAGGTTGTTGGTGAACAGGTTGGTGTTCCTGTTTTTGAAATGGG
The DNA here is from genome assembly GCA_045591625.1 of Candidatus Fimenecus sp. Lineage (GTDB taxonomy): Bacteria > Bacillota > Clostridia > Oscillospirales > Acutalibacteraceae > Fimenecus. Next base: position 2,195 of record JAZNTF010000234.1, on the reverse strand, counting down.
ACAGACAAATCCTGTGACAATTGCAAAGGAAGCTATAAAGCTTGCAAAGGATAAAGGCTATGACTATGTCTTTATCGATACAGCCGGTCGTTTGCATATTGACACAGAGCTTATGAACGAGCTTAAAAACATCAAGGCAGAGGTTCATCCTCACGAAATTCTTCTTGTTATTGATGCTATGCTCGGTCAGGATGCGGTGACAGTTGCAAGTACATTCAATGACGAATTGGGTGTTGATGGTCTTGTGCTTACAAAGATGGATGGTGACACCCGTGGTGGTGCGGCTCTTTCTGCAAGAGCAGTTACAGGTAAACCAATCAAATTTGTAGGTATGGGTGAAAAGCTTGACGAGTTGGATTATTTCTATCCTGACCGTATGGCTTCACGTATTCTCGGTATGGGTGACGTGCTTTCTCTTATTGAAAAGGCTGAAATTGCCCTTGATGAGAAAAAGGCGGCAAAGCTTGAGGCTAATCTTCGTAAGAATAAATTTGACCTTGAGGATTTGCTCGACCAGTTTGAACAGATTAACAGAATGGGTAGTATGAAGGATATTCTTTCAATGCTTCCCGGTGTTAATAAAAAAATAAAGGATGTTGATGTTGATGAACGTCAGCTTGACAGAATGAAAGCAATCATTCTTTCAATGACACCAAAGGAAAGACAACATCCCGATATTATCAATCCGTCACGTAAGCGCAGAATTGCAGCCGGATGCGGAATGAATGTTGAAGATGTCAACAGGCTTCTTAATCAGCATCGTCAGATGCAGAAAATGTTCAAGCAGATGAATTCCGGTAAAATGCGTCGTCAGCTCAAGCGTATGGGCGGTATGAACGGATTTGGCGGTATGGGTGGCCCGGGTATGGGCGGCTTCCCGATGTAAGGTATATAACACAAATGTGTTTATAAAATAAATTTTTATATATTTGGAGGAAACAAAAATGGCAGTAAAAATCAGACTTCGCAGAATGGGTGCTAAGAGAGCTCCTTTCTACAGAGTAGTAGTTGCAGATTCTCGTTATCCAAGAGACGGCAGATTCATCGATGAAATTGGTACTTATAACCCAATGACAGACCCTGCTGAAATCAAGATTGACAATGAAAAGGCAGCTCAGTGGATTAAAAATGGCGCTCAGCCAACTGACACAGTTAAGGTTATTCTTAAGAAGAGCGGCGCTATTAAATAAGAAAGGTTTTTGAAAAAATGCAGGAACTTCTTATTACAATAGTTAAAGGACTTGTTGAAAATCCTGACGCTGTTACTGTTACTGTTGACGAAGCTGATGACCGTGGTGTTGTTGTGTATCATCTTCATGTTGCTGAAAATGATATGGGCAGAGTTATCGGTAAACAGGGCAGAATTGCAAAGGCTATCAGAACAGTTGTTAAAGCCGGTGCAACTCGTACAGGTGAAAAAGTTCAGGTCGATATCGACTAAGATTACAACTAAGGCGGACAATTTATCCTTGTCTGCCTTTTTGTAATTTAATAACCTGAAAGGTGTTATTTATGATTAAAGATTATCTTGAAATAGGACAGATTGTTTCAACTCACGGAATTAGGGGCGAAATGCGATTTAACCCATGGTGTGACAGTCCTGAATTTGTAAAAAAATTCAAAACATTATATTTTGATAAAAATGGTGAAAAAAGCATAAAGGTTACTTCGGCAAGACCCCATGGCAATATGGTTATTCTTATGCTTGACGGAATTGACGATATTGAAAAGGCAAAGTCACTCAAAAACACAGTGTTGTTTATGAAACGAAGTGACGCAAAATTGCCTGAAGGCACTTGGTTTCGTCAGGAGCTTTTTGATTGCAGGGTTATTGACGATAACACAGGTAAAGAACTTGGCGTTATAACTGATGTCAGTGAAACAGGAGCTAACGATGTGTGGCATATTAAGACATCAAACGGTGAAGTGTTAATCCCTGCAATAAAACAGGTGGTTGTATCTGTTGATGTTGCAGAGGGAATTGTAAAAATTAATCCTATAAAAGGACTTTTTGAAGATGAAGATTAACATTATGACGCTTTTTCCCGAAATGTGTGAAAGTGTACTTTCTGAAAGTATAATCGGCAGAGCAAGGGAAAAAGGCTATGTGGAAATGAATTGTGTCAATATAAGAGATTATACTCTTGATAAACATCGTCGTGTGGACTTTGCACCTTATGGCGGTGGTATGGGTA
>JAZNTF010000233.1:0-12735 GCA_045591625.1 Candidatus Fimenecus sp. | reverse complement strand
CCCGACCGAGAGCGTGTTGTTTACTACGGGCAGGCACGGAGACCTGCCCCTACAACGGACCACAATGGATAAGATTCATAATTGCGTCGCAGACCTAAAATTATGAATTGCGAATTGCGAACTACGAATTTCAACTCCCCGACAAGCTCCGATTTATTATTTGCAACTGTGAAATAATTTTGATAAAATATTTTCAGAAAAATTTTTGTTAGGTTTTGGTTATTTCAGGCACTACTATATGAAAGGAGCAAAGCTATGGGGAATAAAAATATTCCCGCAACAATTTTTGAACAATGTTATAAAGACTATTATGAGAGTTTAATGAACTTTGCTCGTGCCAGACTTGGTGAGTATGGTAGTTATTCCGAAGATTGTGTTCACGAAGCGTTTGTAGTTTTATATCAACGACTGCAAACGGGAGAAGAATTTGAACATCCGCGGGCATTTCTGTACAGAGTACTCGATAATATAGTGAAAAAACAAAAATCAAAAATTACTGCGGAAGAAAAAAACACTATACCTCTTGAATTGACGAATGCAATAGCCGAAATCCCGGCTGAAGATGAAATCGATTGCGAGGAATACATAAAAACACTTGAAAATAGTCTAAATGAAGACGAAAAGAAGCTCTATACGGAAAAATATGTTTATAACAAAAAAATAGAAGAGATTGCAAATGAATCAAATCTTTCCGTAGGAGCAGTAACAATGAGACTTTCTCGACTACGAAAGAAGCTTAAGACACTTCTGGAGGATTTAATAATATAGAAAGGAGAAAAAATATGACACAATTGGTTTTTGACAGAAAAATTGCCAATAACATATTAAATGATAACTCATTATGCGACGAGTTGATTATAGCTCTTAATGAGCTTATTGATGAAGAGCTTGCGAAATCAGATGATGAAATTAATTTTGACCTTATTGACACATATACTGATGCACTCAACGAGCTTTATGAAGGAAAAGGCATTCCTGCAGTCTTATTTAAATTACAGACTGCTGATGAGTTTGTAGCAAGCATTACAAAAGATAATAATCATAAAAAGCTTTCAAAAATACTCAAAATAACTATTGCAGCCTGTGCTGTGATGACTCTCTTTACAACAGCAAACTATGCCGTAGAGAATGCAACCGGTCAGGGAATTGCCACCCATGTTGCCGACGCTGTTCAGGAAATTTTTATAGGAGAAGAGGTTCGTGACAAAACGAAAGCTTCTGAAACCACAGAAAAGAATCAGAGTTCTGTTTCTGCATCGGAAAATACAACGGAGGATTCCACCACAAATAAATTGCCAAAGGATGAAACCACAGGCAAACAAGATGAAACCACAACAAAACCACAGAAACAGGAAACGACAACAACAGAAACTACAACTGTTCCGGTAACTCCGCAGAATCCTGATTTGACTCCTGTGCTTCGTCCAACAACTCCACCAACGGAAACTACAACGGAAACCACAACAGCAGAACCGTTCACAAGAGTGGACGAGGAGGTAACCGCTGCACCAATAGTAATAAAGCTTACTGGTTCATTCTCCGGAAGCTTTAAGCGTGACTATATTGTTGGTGAAACAGCCAATTTCAGCGGATTAACAATAACCGCAACCTATGATAACGGAACTGTAAAAAATATTCCGATTTCACAGTGCAGAGTTTCTGGCTTTAACACCCAGACTGTAGGAAACAAAATCGTCACCGTCCAATACGAAGGCTGTTCGTTCAGCTTTTTAATCAGAGTAAAGGAGGCAGTAAACTAATATGAAGAAAATTAAAAGAATTATAATCATAGCCGGTTTAATAAGCTTGTTGTCAATAATTTTCACCATAACCTCTTCAGCTGCTTCAACCTTAAATTACATAGACGAAGATGGTAACACATATACATTTGCACTCCCGTTACTCGAATCAGATTTTGAACTTACAGATTTTACACCTGCCGAGCCCGATGCAGATGTTGTCTTACCTTCAGGCTCAGAATTAGGTGCGATTTATACCGAAATCACAAATGAACCTTTCGATTTAAGTCAGTATAGTCTTATAATTACAACGGATGCTTTTTCGGAAACCGACATTAAAAGCATTGTTATACCTGAAGGCTCAATTGTTGAAAGTAAGGCTTTCTACCATTGCGAAGAGCTTGAAACAGTTGAAATGCATGGACGTTTTTCTACAAATTCATCATACACTTTTGAAGGATGTACTATGCTTAAAAATGTAATTCTTGGTGACAATATAACAGAATTACCGAAATATGCATTTACAGAATGCATTAGTCTGGAAAATATTGATTTGAACAATGTTAAAACGATTGGCGAAGGCACTTTTCGGAATTGCTCATCATTAACTACTGTAAAAGCCGAAAACTTACAGATAATTGGTGATTACGGATTCCAGGTCTGCTCGAATCTTAAGTCAATCAGTTCCCCTCTCCTTAATATATTGGGTAAGTATGGTTTTTCAGAATGCACTTCTCTTGAAACAGTTGATTTCCCATCTGTTACAACAATGAAAGATTCCGCATTCTCTTTATGCTATTCTCTCAAATCAATTAACATCCCTAAAATCAGACAAATGCCGTCTTTCGCATTTTATGATTGTACTTCTCTTGAGTCAATCACACTTCCCGTCACTACATCAATAGAGATGTATGCATTTTACAGTTGCTCTTCACTTGAGTCAATCGAAGCTCCCCATATTGCATCAATTGATGCATTTGCATTTTATCAGTGTGCTTCTCTTAAAACAATTAACTTTCCTGTGCTTCCAACAGTTGGTGAGTATGCATTTTATGAATGCACCTCCCTTGAGTCTATCGATGTCCGTAGCCTTACATCAATAGAGCGTTACGGATTTTCTAATTGCACCTCCCTTGTAACAATCAATGCTCCTCTTTTAAGATCAATAGGCACATACGCATTTTCTGATTGTGCTTCTCTTACATCATTTGATTTCTTAATAATTGAGGAGTTAGGTAACTATGCTTTCAAAGGCTGTACGTCTCTCGGAATATGCAGAAATTACCATAGCACATCCGTTCCCGCCGGGTTGTTTTCCGGTTGTACCTCCCTTTATTATTTTGATTTTTCTAAAATCACCAAGGTCGGATCAAGTGCATTTCATAATTGTAAATCCTTAGATATTCCTTATCTTATGAACGTAACCAGCATTGGTTCTTATGCATTCAGTGGTTGTGATAAGATATTGACAGTCCGTCTTATCGGAGCAACTTACGGCTATGGTGTTTACAGCAATTGTAAAAATCTTCAAAATATATATATTACAAGTAATGTTTCCTCCTTGAGAACTAATGAAAATAATGTCAGCCTGCCTTGTATTTTTGAGGGTTGTGAAAATGTTGAATATATCTATATCAGTTCAAAATTCAACGGAAAATCTTATAACACAACAACCGGATATCATAGCAACTGCTATGATGACCTTTCATTACACGAATTTAAAAAACTCAAAAAAATTGAAATAGACAAAAACAACCCGTTTTTCTATGTATCCGATGATGTTGTTTATTATGAAAATGATTCCACTTTAATACTCCTGTGCTATCTGAATAATAAAACAGGCGAAGAATTTGTTACACCTGATACTGATAAAATTTTTGAAATTTCACCATTTGCATTTTCTGACACAAAATATCTTAAAAAGGTAATCTTCACAAAGACTCCTGCTTTGAGTGCTGAATCAATTTGTTATATTAGAGAGGGTTATTCTCCGGGAGATTATGCTTTTCTTAATTCTTCGGTAGAGGAAATTGTTATGCCTAACGGTGCTTTGAAGTATGTTCCGGTGGGAATGTTCAAGGACAGTCAGATTAAAACAATTGATTTATCTGAAATCGAATATATCAACAAAAATGCTTTTGAAAATTGCAGCAACCTTATTTCAATTGAAATGCCTTTATGTACAGAGATTTTTGATGAAGCCTTTATGGGGTGTAAAAATCTCGAATCCATACGCATACCAAGATTAATTTACATCGGAGAAAAAGTATTCGGTGATTGTTCAAATCTTAAACGAATTAATCTTTCAAGCGTTCATGCCGTATATACCGACACATTTGAAAACTGCATAAATCTTGAAATTATCGAATTTTCAGAAAAAACAATTAGTATTGAAGGGACTCCTTTTTCTAACTGTCCGAAACTTGCTTTCTATTGTGATAAAGACACCTATGCTCATGAATATGCAGTAACTAATAATATTCCTGTGGTAGTGCTTACAGTATCCTTCCAGAAGAACATTCACTATGAGTATACAGGCAAGGAAATAAGACCAAGTGTTATAGTTGCAATAGACGATATGGCACTTGTTGAAAATCAGGATTATGTTTTGACTTATTCCAACAATATAAATCTTGGTTTAGGCTTGGTAAATGTTCATTTCATCGGTTATTTTGAAGGTCTTGATGATATTGAAAGAACATTCCTGATTGAGCCCAGACATGTCAGCACTCTTAAAATCGAATATGTTGTTGACAATGAATATTCCGGTGAAGAAATCAGACCTAAGGTTGTTGTAAAGAATGGTACTTTATTACTTGTAGAGAATTTTGATTACACAATAACATACAGCGGACATCCGAATACAGGTACAATGTTCTTTACAATTACGGGTAACGGCAATTATACAGGCTCACTTGATTGCTATTACAACATTATCCGTCGTGATATTGCCGAAGCAACTGTTTCAAAGGATACTGATATGGTTTACACAGGTGAACAGCTTAAGCCGAAGCCTGTAATCACATGGAACGGATTTACTCTTATCGAAAATCAGGACTACGAAATCCGATACTTTGAAAATGTTAATTCAGGTTATGGAATAATGGTTATTTACGGTATGGGTAACTTCTGCGGAGCACAACGAATTCAGTTTAAGATTTTCGGTAAGAATATTGAAAATGCAACAATTTCCGAGATTTCCGACTATCTTTACACAGGTAGTGAAATTACTCCCGATGTGACCGTTACTCTCGGTGACCTTGTTCTCACAAAAGATGTTGACTATGTTGTAAAATATGAAAACAACATCGAAAAAGGTGTTGCTACTGTTCTGGTAAGCGGTATCGGTAATTACAGCGGTGTTGTGAAGCAAACCTTCAACATTAATAAGCACAGTGTTTACTCATTTACAGTATTCTCCGAAACTGAAATGACTTCAACCTACAACGGTACACCATTGAAACCTGAAATGGAAGTGTACTTCGGTACAGAATTGCTCACAGAGGGTGTTGACTACAAAGTAGTTCTCGAAAACAATGTGAACGCAGGTACTGCAACGGTTACAATCATCGGTATGGGAATATATGATGGTGAAAGAAGCTACAATTTTACTATTCTTCCTTGTGAAATCACCGAAAATGATGTTTCTGTCAAAGGTAACGAAATCACAATCATTAAAAACGGTGAAGTTCTTGTAAACGGAGTAGATTACACAGTAACCTACTCGGATAATTCCGTCGGTACAGGCATAGCAACAATTCAGGGTATCGGCAACTATTGTGAAACTGTACAGGTTGAATATACAATAGAAGACGATAGCAACCAACCTGATAACCCTGGCGATGACGATGATGTAAAATTAAGCTTCTGGCAACTTTTCATAAACTTTATCAAACTCCTTTTCGGAATTAAATAAAAATAAGGTGGGATTTTTCCCACCTTTGTTTTTTTGAGTAAACCATATTAAATTATAATTTATCATTACATTCTCATTAATTCCTTTACAACCTCACCTGCTATAATGAGTCCAGCTGTGCTTGGGACAAAGCTGATACTTGCAGGTGTTCTCTCACCGTCATTTTTCGGAATTTCTGTTGAATAAAGCACCTTTAATTTCTTTACTCCTCTTGCTTTCAATTCTCTTCTCATTACTCTGCAAAGGGGACAGGTGTCGGTTTTATAAATATCAGTTATTTTAAAAGCGGTAGGGTCAAGCTTGTTGCCTGTGCCCATTGAAGATATAATAGGTATACACAATTCCTGTGATTTCATTGCCAAATCAATTTTCGCAGTCACATTGTCAATGGCATCTATTACATAATCGTATTGTGCTAAATTAAATTCGTCTGCATTTTCCGGCAAATACATTTTTACAACTGATATTACTTCACATTCAGGGTTAATGTCGAGAATGCGTTCTTTCGCCACATCTGCCTTATTCTTGCCCACAGTTGTGTGAAGTGCATAAAGCTGACGATTAATGTTTGTAATATCAACTGTATCCTTGTCAACAACGGTCATTCTGCCGATTCCACAACGAGCCAGAGCCTCGGCAACATACGAGCCTACGCCACCAAGACCAAAGATAATTATGTTTTTATTTTTTAACTTTTCAAGATTGTCAGCACCAATCAATCTTTCAGTACGAGAAAATTCATTCATAATTACACCACATGTCATATTTGCCTCCCTCTGACGAGGGAGGTGTCTGCGATAGCAGACGGAGGGAGAGACGGTTAATATACAAACTGACTACCCCTCAGTCAACTTCGTTGACAGCTCCCCTGACAAGGGGAGCAAATTTAAAATATACTTAAATTATACACTATTGAAAATTCTCCTGCAATAGTGTATAATATCTTTTTGGAAAATTTATATTATATTAAGGATGATAATAAAATGAAACTTGGTATTGTTGGTTTACCTAATGTGGGTAAAAGTACACTTTTTAATGCGATTACAAATGCGGGTGCACAGTCTGCTAACTACGCTTTCTGCACAATCGAGCCAAACGTTGGTGTTGTTGCAGTGCCTGATTACAGAATTGACAAGCTTGCAGAAATGTATAATCCTGCAAAAATTACTCCTGCTACAATCGAATTCGTTGATATTGCAGGTCTTGTAAAGGGCGCATCAAAGGGTGAAGGTCTTGGCAACAAGTTCCTTTCACATATCCGTGAGGTTGATGCGATTATCCACGTTGTGCGTTGCTTTGATAATGACGATATTATACACGTTGAAGGCAGTATTGACCCACAGCGCGACATTGAAACAATCAACCTTGAATTGATTCTCTCTGACGTTGAAATTCTTGACAGAAGAATCACAAAGGTTGAAAAGGACCTTAAGGGTGACAAATCACTTCAGAAGGAGCTCGATTTCTTAAAGCATCTTCGCGGTGAGCTTGAAAACGGTGTCAATGCCCGTGCTGTTGAAGCTGACGACGAGGAAAAGGAATTTCTCAACGATGTTGCACTCCTTTCATCAAAGCCAATTATCTATGCTTGTAATATGAGTGAAGAGGACTTTGCAAACGATATCCGCGATAATGCTCGTTACAATGCCGTATGTGCTCTTGCAGCAGCAGAGGGTGCTGAAACTCTTCCGATTTGTGCTGAGCTTGAAGCACAGATTGCTGAGCTTGACAAGGAAGAAAAGGAAATGTTCCTTGCTGATTTAGGTATTGAACAAGGCGGTCTGGACCTTCTTATTCAGCGTTCATACAACCTTCTCGGTCTTATCTCATATCTTACAGCAGGTCAGCCTGAAGTTCGTGCATGGACAATCAAAAAAGGTACAAAAGCACCACAGGCAGCAGGTAAAATCCATACTGACTTTGAGCGTGGCTTTATCCGTGCAGAGGTTATTCATTTTGACGACCTTATGGCAAACGGCACAATGCAGGCGGCAAAGGAAAAAGGCCTTGTTCGTTCTGAAGGTAAAGAATATGTTATGAAAGACGGCGACATCGTATTATTCAGATTTAATGTTTAAATCCGAATAATACTAATGCATAATTCAGAATTCTGCATTCTGAATTTAAAATGCGTTCGTAGCTCAGTTGGATAGAGCGTCAGACTCCGACTCTGAAGGCCGCTGGTTCGATTCCAGTCGAGCGCGCCAGAACCTGCATTCTCCTAAGAATGCGGGTTTTGTTATAAACAAAAAGAGGTAATACGGGAAAACCGTGTTACCTCTCATTTTTTATTAAAGTAAAATTATTCGCCTTTTTTCCAGGTCTTTAATCTTTCACTTGCAAGATAAGCAGCACCGAGCATACCGGCCTTGTTGCGAAGCTGTGCTTTCACGATTTTTACATGCTTGTAGTTATCCTCAAGCTGTGCCTGGACCTTTTCGTTAATGTCCTTTATGAGCATATCCTCTGACATAATGCCACCGCCAAGAACAATAAAGCTTGGATTGAAGATATAACAAAGGTTACGAAGGCCCAATGCAATTTCATCTTCCCAATTATTGATTTCTTCTTTGATTATAGGATTTGCAAGGTTTTCAGGCTCAAAAATTTCACGACCATTCATCGGTCTGCCCATTCTTTCTGAAACTGATGCTGTGAAAACACGACAAGCAGCATAAGCCTCATAGCAACCGATTCTACCGCAAGTACAAGGTCTTCCGTCCTTATGAGTTGCCATATGACCGAATTCGCCACCTGCATACTTTGAACCACGATAAACGTCACCGTTGATGTAAATGCAACCACCAACACCTGTACCGTAAGTAAGGCAAAGGAAGTCCTTTTCACCCTGAGCCGCACCGAAATGAGCTTCACCGATAGCCGCACAATTTACATCGTTATCAACTGCAACAGGAACATTGAACTGTGGTTCAAACTCATTACGAAGATTTGTGTGGTTATAATTAGGAATGTTACCTACACCGTCATTGATTTCAGTTGTTTCAAAATTAATCTGACCTGCTGTTGAAATACCGATAGCATCAAACTGACCTTCGTATTCCTTAAGCTTTGCTTCCATAGCACGAAGCACCATATTGTCAGTATCCTTATATGTGTTTGTCGGAAATTCCTCTGAAAAAAGAACATTGAAATTTTCGTCAACAAGACCAAATTTGATGGCTGTGCCACCAACGTCAAAAGCCATAATTCTCATAAAAATGTATCTCCTTTATCCTGCAAATCCATAAGATTTTAATTTGCATCAGCATTATTACATAGATTATATAATATAATTTCATTTTTTACAATAAAAATATATAAAAACTTATCTGAAAGATAAAACATATTATTGTTACATTTCTTCTTGTCAAAAATTACACAATATTTTTGTACAAAATGTTAAATTTTATTTTTGGTCTTGTATATTTTGTTAAAATAGTATAGAATATATCTGTTAATGTGCAAAAGTGTATCATCTGCGATATATCTTTTCACTGAAATAAGCAAAAATGTTCGAAAAGGTGGTTTTTCCAATGGAAAACAACAACAAAACTCAGGCAGAGCTTTATCGTGAGGAACGTAAAGAAAGACTCGCTAAGGCTGCTGCAAAAAATGCAAAAAGAAGTCCTAAGAGTATCAAGGCTTCAAAAACTGCTAAAAAGGTAATCTCAATTGTTCTTGCAGTTGTTATTGCTCTTGGTGCCATTGCGGGTGTTCTTAATTTCTTTGACATTCCTCAGAAGGCAGTTAAGATTTCAATTGACGGTCTTAATGAAAAAATTTCTCTTGCAGAAGTAAACTATTACTATTTCCAGGGCTGGTCACAGGTTTACAGTAACACATTACAGTACGACCAGTACGGTGAAGGTATGGGTCTCTCAATGACAGGCTTTGATGTTACAAAGACTCCTGACAAGCAGGAATATGTTGAAGAAGGCAAAAACATCACTGGTATTGCTATTGAAGATTTAGATGTTGAAAACCCGACATGGGAAGATGCTCTTACATATCTTGCTTTCAATCAGCTCATTTACATCAAGTATGGTGCTGCTAAGGCTGTAGAAGCAGGTATTGAGCTTTCTGAAGACGAAACCAAGGCAATCGACGACCAGATTGAAGAGATTCGCAAAACAGCTAAGGAAAACGATTATTCTCTCGACAGATTCCTCCGTATACAGGTTGGTTCAGGCGTTACAGAGAAATTAATCCGTGAGCTCGAAATCAATTCACAACTTGCTACAAAGTTCTACGAAAAGAATCAGGAAGATACACTTACTGCAGTTACTGCTGACAAGATTAATGCAGAATATGCTGCATCTAAAGACAATTATGATGTTGTTGACCTTCGTGCTTACTCTTTCGCAGCTGACTTAGGTTCTAACCACACTCATGAAGAGGGTGAAGAACACGAAGCAGAGCATGCAGAAGCAGAAAAGAAGGCAAAGGCTCAGGCTGATGAATTCGTTAAGAAGGTTACTGATGATGCGTCTTTCGTTCAGGCAGCAAAGGCAGCTATTCTCACTGCTGACCCTAAGAGTGAAAAAGACCCTGATGCTACAACACTTGTTGAAGGCAAGTACTATACAGAAATCGAATCAAACTATGGTGCAGATGCTGCAAAGTGGGTATTTGATGATGCAAGAAAAGTTGGCGACATTACTGTTATTGAAAAAGACGGTACATCTTTTGTATTGATGATGAAAACTCTTCCTGCAAAGGATACTTCAGTAAGCTCAGCTGATGTAAGACACATCCTTGTTAAGTTCCCTGACAAGAACGTTGACGGTTCTGCCACATCTACAACAAATGAAAGCGGACAGAAGGTTTCAACAATTTCTGACGCAACAAAGAAGCAGACAAAGGAAAAGGCTCAGGCAATTCTTGATGAATACCTCAAGAATCCAACACAGGACAACTTCATCGCTCTTTGTAAAGAAAAGACAGACGATACTGGTTCAAAGGAAACAGGCGGTCTTATCGAAAACATTGCTGATAACGGTCAGTATGTTGAATCTTTCACAAAATGGAGTCTTGACCCTGCTCGTAAGGCAAACGATGTTGAAATCATTGAATCTGAATATGGTTACCACATTATGTACTATGTAGAAGCTCATGAAGAAACATGGTATGTTAACGTTAAGAACAGCCTTGCAAGTAAGGTTATCGAAGATGGCATTGCTAAGGAAATCGAAACAATCACTGAAGGAATCGATATCGAATCATTCCTTGTTGAATGGTCAGTTGGCAAAGAAAACAAGAACATTGCTAACAGAATCCTCGGTTCTTCTTCAAGCCATGCAGGTCACAGCCATTAATCAAATAAATAATTAAATCCCTGTAGCCAATAGCCGAGTGTTCGTAAGGACACTCGGCAGTTTTATTCGCCTCTCAGCGAGTTTTATTGCTTCGCAGTGATATGATGCTACGCATCGTTATATTGACCTTCGGTCAGTTATGGCAAATAAAATAACACTGAAGCCACAAGGCTTCAATACCACTTTTGATTTATCAAAAATATCACTGCAAATTTTAATTTGCAATATCACTTATTTATACCGAAAGAATATTTTGAGATTGGTATAGTTACCCTCAAAGTATATAATAACCCACTATGACACTTTCAATCCGAAAGTGTCACTTTTTTATAAAAAGAAAATTGGGAGCACTTCTTTAAAAAATGTCTCCCAATGGTTTTTTGTCCTATTTCTTTTTTTTGATTATTTTATATAATCCTACAATTGCTGTGGTTGCAAGAGCAACAGGAAGAACCTTTCGCTTTGCAATATCCTTTACTGCATCAACGCTTGTGGGTGCATAGGTATAAAACACGTGCTTAACCTTATTACCAACATCAAAGCTTTCCAAATCTTCAACAGTAAATGTGGTTGATGTGAACTCCTTTGGGTTGCTCTCATCAAAATCGATAAGTCTTACTCCCCTTTTCTTACCGGGACCGTACACATTGAATCCGCTACCCTGAGTATAACCTAACTTCATACCCTTGTATTCACCGATGAATGAATTATTGTGGTCATGTCCGAAAAGCATCAGGAACACATCACCCTTTTCATTCATGGCATCGAACTCACCACCGTTTTCATTAGGCACACTTGGAGTTTCTCCGATAAACGAACGGTCATCGATTTCTACTCGTTCAGGATTCATGGCAAAATACTTGCCCTCCCATTCACGGAATCCCTGAGCACTGTTTGGTGTACCCTTTGGCACTTCCAAAAGAAGCTCATATATCTCATTGACAGGAATGTGCTGGAAAACAACTGACGGAACATAATCACCGTTTTCCTTTTTAAGTCTGTCCCTTGTGTTTTTATACCATTCAAGCTGATTTTCATGAACATTGTCGCAGGTACCGTCCATAGTGGCTGTAAGGCTATCTATAAGATAAACATTGAGCTTTGTTTTTCCGTCTTCACCTTTTATTTCAAGATTGTGATTACAGTAACCGTCAATTTCGTCATCAGCATTAAAAGCCAAACAATTTTCGTGTGAAGAATATATCTCAAGCTGTTCCTTTTTTGAAATTGAAAAAGCCTGGTCATCATGATTACCGAATGTAAATGTGAATGGTATTCCTGTTTCAGCAAGTGGAGTAAGAAGCTTATTAAGACATTCAGTAACCTTTTTCTTATTGTCACCACCGAAAAGATAAAAGCCATATCCCTTTATCTGGTCACCGGTAAAAACCACAAGGTCCGGTTTTGTTGCCTTCAAAGCATCACGGATAAAACGAACAGTCGCATCGGATGTGTTCTGTGTATCCTGAACATCCGCAATCTGCATTATACGGAATTTTCCGTTGTTGAATTTAAGTTCCATAGTATCACCTCAATGGTATTATTTTATCATAATTCAGCAGAAATAACAACACGAAAAGGAAAAACGAAATATAAACATCTCTATAAATTATAATTTGTCGGGGAATTTATTGAGAACACAATACCTTGTAGGGGAGGGTCTCCGTGCCCTCCCGAACATATGATGCACACTTACGGGCAGGCACAGGTGCGGGTGTCCTGTGGACACCTCTGCGAAGCAGAAGCACCGACCGAACCGGTAGGT
>JAZNTF010000232.1:0-4684 GCA_045591625.1 Candidatus Fimenecus sp. | reverse complement strand
CTTCCTGAAAACCTTGATGAATCAACGTTTTCAGACTCTTTCAGATGGTCCGAGTGGCGAGACTTGAACCCGTAAAATCACTTTTTATAACTTTTTATAAATTACCATAAACCTTGATGTTAAGCCATTTATAAGGCTTTAACTTTTTATATCTTCTCATAAAAGTAAACACCAAATGATAAAAATAAACACCAAATAAACTACAAACAAACACCAAAAATTTATACACCTTTTAGGGTGTCGGAAATGTCGGGATAGAATAGCAAAAAGCGGGTTGTTATGCCCGCTTTGCAATGCCACTTCATCTCAGTTCGCTCTGTTTTTGATTAGGTTTTGATAAGGTTTTGGTTTGGTTGCCCTGCATCGTTGGCAGCCGACACAGGGCATTTATTTTCAACTATTGGCGGATAGTCAAAAATCGTTTTTTCTCTCGAGTTCTTCTCGAGTTCTCTTGGCTTCCTCTTGGGTTAAACATTATCTGAGCCTTTTCCGAAGAATTGTTTTCAAATGTATGTAAACTTCAAACACACAGCAAGCGTGCTAATTGTACTTTTGAAATGCCAAGTCCTGAAATAAAGTAATCTTTGAATTTTCTGTCCACGGTTCTGCGACTACAACCTATAAAATCGGCTGCTTCCTGAGCATTAAGGAATTGCCTATCGGGAAACTTTTCATTAAGAACCTCAAGCATATCTCTGTAACATTGTTTTTCTCGTGCCATATATTGCACCCCATTATTTTTGAGTTTATTAGCAGATATGATAAAATGGCATAGCAATGCCACTTCATCCCAGTTTCACCGCTGTGATAATTGTGTGTTGCACGTTCCTCTATTGGTGGCCGCCGATAGAGGAACATTTTTATTTATATCCTTCGGTGTGGCCGCACCGAGAGGACTCTAACAACTGCCAATTAGAATATGACCTTTTTAAAAATACTTCTATGTCAAGTTTTTCATATTTCTGTCAATGAAATTTTTAACTTCTGTTTTCCTGAAGCGTATGGAATTACCGCATTTGAAGTGGGGTAGTGGATTGTTACAACCAACGCCCTTGCGCCAGTTATAGATTGTCCCCGGTGTAACTCCAAAAAGATTACATAAATCTGTTGCAGTGCACATCTCAGGTAAATCGTCAACGGAATTAAAACGCTTATATTGTGGAGCGTAGCATAAGGATTTTCGCATGGAATCACATTCTTTGTTTTTAATTTTTTTCTTTACTGTTTGCAGCCAGCAAAGAAGTTATGCCATTTTATCATTCTGCTTTTCGTTGTGTAGTATTGAGGCGGTTATTAGAGAATGGCCACTCGTTCGCTATCGTGTGATGAGACCAGATTTATTGTATCATAAATTGGTTTTAATTTACAAAGGTAAATTATGGAAAATATTTACCCGCTTTAGGCTACCACAATTTCACTGATTTGCAAAAGCCTGTATAATTCTATACGTTTGCTTTCTTCGAGTTCAGAAGCTCCCTCAATGTGGTCTCGAAGCCATTGCTTCAGGTGTTCAACAGTTTCTTCGACATTTTCGTCACAATGCATACGGTATTTGTCGGGGTTGTTTATTCTATCCATAAGCCCATCATATTGCCACTTGAAGTCAGACATCATTCTGAGGGGAGCAACAGGGATTTTTACTGTCCCGGTGCTTGGTTCTGAATACTGTGATTCAACCTCTTTTGTTAATATGTCAGCTGATTTCTTGACAATATCAAAAACGGAATCAAGCACAGCGTGTAAAATGTTTGAACGATTTGCAAAACAGAGCATTGCTGTTTTTGCTTCTTCGCTTGGATAGTCTTTGAAACTGCCTACTGTTTCGACCTCTTCAAAAGCAAGTTGCAAGAGGCAATCTGCTCTCTCAAGGTCAATTATAACGGTTTCTATGTCAACCGTTGATTTACTCATAAAAATCATTTCCTTTCTTGACAAAACGAAGCGGGAAAGTTATAATAATTTCAATCCCGCTTTAGGTGGTGGGTTGCTCTTGTCTGATTACTTTGGTCGGTGTTCAGATAAGAGCCTTTTTATTGTGTATTGACGAAGTTCTGAAGTTCAGGCTGTAAATATTCAAACTCTTCCATTATGTCGGGAGTGAGTCCGCCTGTCTGCAATATCTCGTCAATGTCCGTACAAGCTATTATTAAGGCCGCAACGGTTTCGGACGGTAATTCTCTACCTGATACTGAAAAACTCATTTTTGCCCCCTTTATGCGATTGTGAGGCGGTTGTATTCGCTTGCTTTGGAATACTGTGCGTATAATTCGCCATGTGTTTTCTTAAACGCTGCACTATCGAAGCGGGTGCTTTTGACTTTTGCGTATCTCACTTTGAAGATGTCCACTACAATCTCCTGTGCACCCTGCTCTGACATATAGGCTTTAAGCTCGTCCTTGATTGCTTCGACTTCCTGCTCTGCCTCTTCAATGAGTGACTGCAGTTCTTTGAGTGCTCTGATTTTTGTTGCAATTTCGTTTTCTGACATTTTGAAAAACTCCTTTTATTATATTTGTTTTTAGGAACGGCTGAAATCATCTTCCTGACTATTGTGCGTTTCGAGTGCCCCTCACAGGGATATGGTTTTCAGCTTCGCTGCCACATTGTCTTGTGGCCGTTCCCTTAACCTGTGATTATATTGTACACTATTTCGTTTACAAAGTCAATACTTTTCGCTAAATTTGTAAACTGAAAAATGTACAAATTTCAAGACCAAAGTTTGTACAGTTTGTACATTGAAAAGTGCACAAAATTATGTTATAATGTGTTACGGTGGGAGTAGAATAAAATTATAAAATGTCCCCGGAGTATGGAAAGGAGTTTGAAAATGTCTGCTGCAACAGTAATTAAAGAACGGCTTACCGAATTGAATATGACACAAACGGAACTCGCCACAACTATAGGTACCACAAGACAAAACCTTGCAAATAAAATGGCTCGTGATAATTTTTCAGCCAAAGAATTATCGGCTATAGGAAATGCGTTAGGCTTAAAACTTATCTTCAAAGACAGTACCAATGAAAAAGAGTTTGTCATTGATTATAAAGAGTAATGAGTAGCAAAATATTGTATTTATTAACATTTGATAATATTTGATAACATTTAGTAACATTTAACATCAAAAAAGTGTTGACAAAACGTGAAAAAGCCCATATAATATAAATGAAGACAGTCCTAGGTCAAATTCTTCTTCGTCTTCAATCAGTCGTTGAAACGTACTGCTTCGTCGGTGAGTGGGCGTGGAGGCTCTTGGAAGGTTTGTGCATTGAACCCGTTTCCGACTTACTCCCATGAGGGAACAAAAATGCACAATTAGATTAATGAGGGGCACTTTGGAATTATTCTGAAGTGCCTTTTATGTTGTGAAGTGGTATAGTGAAAAATATTAAAGAATGTGCGGAAGTATATACAAAGTTATTGAAAAAGACTTTTGTTGTTACTTTGCAAGACAACTTTAAATTAATTTTATATTTTAGACCTGAAAACTTTTATCATTTGCTTGGTTTACATAAGCTTACAGATATAAATAGCCTTACGACGACATCTTTGAGTCGTATTTTAAAGCAAGTTTTATCAGAGAATATAACGCAAAAAGAAATTGAAAAAAGCCTGTATTATCACGAAATTGAGAATAGAATTAAACATTTTGAAGATATTTTAGAAATGCTCGACATAGAGAAAAGCAATAAGATAGTAATTGATTTTGATGCGTCATTAGTTCCCGGTGGAACCAAACTTGTAAACACAAAATTTATTCTTTATAAGCGTTTTGAATCAGGCTATAGTAATACAACAATAGGTAAAAATAATAAGGGATATTATCCTGAAACCTTTATTTTTGAGGCTAGTAATAAGTACATAAGTGACCAAACTCTTTTAGATATAAAGAATATCGAAGTTATAGATAGAACAAAGAAAACAAAATAACAATTGACAAACCCGCTTCGAGAAAGGCTCTGAAGCGGGTCTATTTTTATATAGTTTGGTACTTTTCGATATTTTCCACTATTCTCTCCACAGAGCTAATACCTGAATAATTGAAGCTTGATACTCCTGTTCTGTGGTAAGCCTTTGCTTCGATAAATTCATCGTGATACAAATATGGCTTAAGCATTTGAGAGGATTGCGGTCTCCGCAGATTGTTCATTGCCTTTCTCTGCAGCTTCCTGACATCTTGTGTAGTCAGAACCATTCTCTCAGCGATGGTGTTGTTGTCTTCTCCTGCGTACCATTGCAGACAAAGGGCTGTTTTCTCTTCGCTGCTGCATACGGTATCCATTGCCATATCAAGAGCGTTGTGGAGTTCTTGAAGAAAAAGAGCGTTTTCAGAATCGTCAAACTCTGCAGAGGCTTTTTCATCAGGAAGCATATCTGACAACGTTGCTTCGCTGTCATCCTCTGAAATTGGCTCGTCAAGGCTTGTGGAGTTATTCAGACTGTCAGAAGCACCACCTAAAACGCCCTTAATAGCGTTTTTAACGGCATAATTGAAATATGCGGTTAGTTTGTTGCCTTCGTCCCGAAAAGCCATTACAGCAGTGTTTAAGGCGATAAAACAGGACTGCTGTAAATCTTCAAGCTCAATACCTCTTCTTTTGCACAGGTCAGTGTGCTTATTGTAATACTTCATTACCAACATAAACAGAAGCCTTTTTGTTTTCTCCCACAGTACCGGGTATAAGTC
>JAZNTF010000231.1:0-3491 GCA_045591625.1 Candidatus Fimenecus sp. | reverse complement strand
TCACATACAAAGATTTCAAGGCATATGCAGAGAGAATAGATGCCAAAATCAGAAATATCACTAACAGTGAAAAATCAGTAATAGCAGTAATCTGTGAGAGAAGCTTTGAAATGTACGGAGCAGTGTATGGAATAATCCGAGGAGGAAATGCATACCTGCCAATAGACCCTAACTATCCACAGGAAAGAATAGACTACATTCTTTCTAACTCAAAAGCAAAGGCAGTAGTAGCACAGGATAAGTTCTGTCATCTTGCAGGAAATACAGCATGTATTAATGCAACAGAGGTTCTTAACTCAAAAGAAGAACCATCAAAAACAGAAATACTTGCAAATGAAAATGATACAGCATATGTAATCTATACATCAGGTAGTACAGGAAATCCAAAGGGAGCAAAGATAAGTCATAAGTCTGCAGTAAACAGAATACTTTGGATGCATGAGTTCTACCCACTCACTGAAAATGATGTAATACTTCAGAAAACACCATATACATTTGACGTATCAGTATGGGAGTTGTTCTGGTGGGGAATGACAGGAGGAACATTGTGTGCATCAAGACCTGATGAACATTTCTTACCTGCAAAGATACTCAATGAAACAGAAAAGAACAAGGTAACACATTTACACTTTGTACCATCAGTATTTGATTTGTTCTTAACATATCTTGAGAACAACCCGGAAGAACAAAACAAATTCGACACAGTTAAATATGTGTTCTTGTCAGGAGAAGCATTAACAGCAAACAGTATTAACAGATTCTACAATATCTATGACTACAATAAGGTACAGTTGCATAATCTTTACGGACCGACAGAATGTGCAGTAGACGTAAGCTATTATCCGTGTGTACCGACAGATGTTGACCCTGTGCCAATCGGAAAACCAATATACAATACACAGCTTCATATTGTAGATAAGAACAACAAGATAGTTCCGATAGGGGTAATAGGAGAGCTTTGCATAGCAGGTGTAAATGTAGGACAAGGCTATCTTAATAACGAAGAGCTTACAAAAGAAAAATTCACAGATAACCCATATGGAGAAGGAAAACTTTACAAAACAGGTGACCTTGCATATTGGAGAGAAGACGGACAAATAATCTATTGCGGAAGAAATGACTTCCAGGTGAAGATTAATGGTCAGAGAATTGAATTGGGTGAAATAGAGAACGCCATCACAAATGTGGATGGTGTGGTTCAGTGTGCAGTAATAGTGAAGGAACAATATATCTGTGCATACTATACAGGAGCAGAAATCAATACAAAAGAACTCCGTTCAATTCTTGGAACAACATTACCAAGATATATGGTTCCACATGTATTTACACATATGGAAAGCTTGCCAATGACAGTAAGTGGAAAGCTTGACAGAAAGTCATTACCTGAAATAGACCTCAATAACATAAATACAGAAACAGAATATGCCGGAGCAGAAACAGAAGAAGAAAAAGCATTAGCAGAAGTAGTCTGTGAAGTATTAAAAACAGAGAAAGTAAATATGCTTGATAATTTCTTCAATATAGGTGGAGACTCAATAACAGCAATTTATGTGGTATCAGACCTTGAAGAAAAGGGCTATGAGCTTCATGTGGCAGATATTATGCAGAGTGATACTCTTCTTGATATTGCTAAGGCGATGAAATCAAAAGATGCTAAATCAATATATGACCAATATGAGGTGAGTGGATTTGTTCCGTTCAGTCCGATTATGCGTGCGTTCATAAAGGAAGAAAACAACATTCCAAATGACTTTGTTCATACATGTGTAATTTCAACAACAGGTAGCAGAGCCTTTGTAAGAAAGGCAATAGAGGTACTTGTATCACATCACGATATGTTAAGAGGTGTTTTTGCGGAAGAAGGAATAGAGATATATCCTTCAGATGAAAGAAAGGCATACTCATTTGAGACAATCAGGGTTGAAGATGCAGGAAAAGCTAAGGAACAGTTACTCAACACAAAACTTTCAGACGATAAGTTGATGAAGGTCGTATTTTGTATAACTGACACAGGAAATTTTGTAGGCATTACGGTACATCATTTCCTTATCGACCTGATTTCCTGGGAAGTATTGATTAAGGACTTCAATATGGTTATAAGTCAGCTTAAAGCTAATGAAAAAATTAACCTTCCGGCAAAAACAGCGTCTTTCAAGCTTTGGAGCAACAAACTTCGCGATTATGCAGAAACAATGCCTGAAGAGAACAGGGCATACTGGAGCGATATTAAAGAAAAACTGGACAATGCACATTGTATTGATACCTGTGAAGAGACAAATGAAGCTGAAGAATATAGCTTTACTCTTGATAAAGATACTTCCGAAAAGCTTATTGTTCAGGTTAACAAAAAATATGGCACAAGAACTAACGAAGTGCTTTTAGCAGCATTGGGTCTTGCTGTTAGAAAACTGGCAGATGGTACTGTAGGTGTATTTGTTGAAAGCCATGGTAGAACAGAGCTTCACAAGCCGATTGCAACAGAACGTACTGTTGGTTGGTTTACATCGTGTTATCCTGTTGTGATTAACAACAATACAGATGTGGAAGAAGAGTTGATTAGAACAAAGGATACAATGAGACGAATACCAAAGAATGGTATAGAATATCTTCTTTTGAACGATGGCTGTCACAAAAATACCGATGTTATTTTCAATTTTTACAAGACAAGTCTTACAGAGGAAAATAGAGGCGACCAGGAGATATCTTTTGTTGGCACATCCGTGTTCCCGGGCAAGATAAATGTAAATAGTTTTGATGTTGATAATATTATTACAGTGAACATTACTGTGCCAAAATCAAATCACAAAGCTAACATTTGTGAGGAACTTGGCATTGAAATGAAAAAACAGATTGAGAACATTATCCTAGCCTGCACAACAACAGAAAAGCAGGTTAAAACTCGTTCGGACTTTTCAGATAATACTCTTACAGAAAGCGAATTGAACGAGTTAATGGATTTGTTTGGGTGAGGTGGAAAGATGAGTAATAATATTAAAGATATATATAGCCTTACCCCATTCCAGGAAGGAATATATGCCCAATATTTCCAGAGTACGGACACAAAGACATATCAGTTACAGAGTGTATGCAGAATCAGAAAAGATACGAGAACCGACCTGCTTGAAAAGAGTGTAGAGTTGCTTGCAGAAAGACATGATATACTGAAATCAGCATTTACAGTGCTCAAATTAACAGGTGCGATCAAGCAGGTAATATTAGAGAACAGAAAACCTGAATTTACAGTGCTTTCATATAATGAGACATATACAAAGGAAGCATTGGACAAGGTAGTAAATGAAGATGCAGAAAGAGCAATGGATTTACAGAATGATTCATTGTTCAGAGTTACAGTTATCGACTTTACAGATGAAAGATATATGCTGTTCCATAGTCATCATATTATCCTTGACGGATGGTGTTTACCTGTAATTATCGAAGACCTGCAGAGAAACTACAGCAAATTGGCAGAAGGTATCTCTGAGGAAGAAATA
>JAZNTF010000230.1:0-3986 GCA_045591625.1 Candidatus Fimenecus sp. | reverse complement strand
TGCGGGTATGGATAATGGCATCAATTATTTATTTGAAGAGGATGAGCCTTTGAAAGTGGTTAATCCGTTGCCTTTTAACCCGCTCAAAATGTCTGAAGAAAAACGAAAAGCAATGATTGTAAACGGTGACGGCATACAGTTCAGTCACACATTGGATGAACAAATCGGCGGTCAGTTGAAAGCAGGATTTATGCTCAAAGATTTATATGAAGACCGTGACAGAGAAGGTGGAAACGAAATCGGAAAATACTATCCGCAGTATTTTGCTACTTTTGCTATGAAATAAGGTAAGATTATGAACAACTACAAAAACAACGCAAACAAACTACTTTATGATTTCGGTCTGCTAGATGAATTGAATAATTATGGTACTCCATACATTGTTGGCAGTTATGCTATGGATTTAATGGCGTGGAATGACTTAGATATTTATGTTTCCAATGAGACTATGTCAACAGAAAAACTGTATGAACTTACCTCATTTATTCTTAATACTTTCCACCCTGTGTGGTATGAAGCAAAGAAAGATGTTATTGATGGCAAGACAGTTTGGTTTCACGGCTTTGAAACTGAAATATTAGGTGAGCTTTGTAATGTTGACATTTGGTTCTTTAATAAAGAGACCATAACTAAAGCCTTGAATTTCAGTAAGAACATAAAGCAGAAACTTTTAGTTAATCCTGAGCTTAAAGAAGTAGTTATAAACATCAAACAATCATTGATAGAAAACGAGCAATATGGCTTTGATAAATTTTCAAGTATGGATGTATATAAAGCTGTGTTTGAAGATAATATCAGAAGTTATAAGGAATTTATAGAAAATTACGGAGTATAATTATGCCGAAACATCCATTTCCACCCTTATATGACAAAAACTCAAAAGTGCTCATCCTCGGCAGTTTTCCGTCTGTAAAATCCCGTGAGCAGATGTTTTTCTACGGTCATCCGCAGAATCGATTCTGGAAGGTGGTTTCTGCCGTTATGGGTACCGACACACCTGTAACTATTGAGGAGAAAAGCGACTTTCTGCACTCGAATCATATTGCATTATGGGATGTGATTGCCTCTTGTGATATAACAGGCAGCTCTGACAGTTCAATTAAAAATGTAGTTGCAAATGACCTTACGGAGATACTTGAAAATGCCGACATCAGGCAGATTTTTGTCAACGGCAAAACTGCTGAAAAGTATTACAACAAGTACATTCGTGACACAATCGGCAGAAATGCTATTTGTCTACCCTCAACTTCACCTGCAAATGCTGGTTGGAGTATGAATAGGTTTGTTGAGGCGTGGAGAGTAATAGAGGGATATATTGATTAAGGAGTAAAATTTAAACACTATGGATAAATTTAATAAAATATGCCTACAGTTAGATTTAGGCAAAATAATAACAGAGCCGACTCAGCTCAAGGGCGGCTTTATGCATAAGATGTACTCACTGTTCACGACAAAAGGCAAATATGCAATTAAACTGTTAAATCCTTATGTTATGAAGCGAGATACTGTTTTTGAAAATTACCACATTGCAGAAGAACTTGAAGCAAGATTAGAACAAACAGAGATTCCTATACTTCCTGCTTTGACGTTCAACGGTAAGAAAATGCAAGAAATTGACGGACAATATTTTTATTTGTTCGATTTTTATGAGGGCGAGTCTCTCAAGGGTGAAGAAATCACTATTGAACACTGCCAAAAGATTGGTGAATTCCTTGCCAAAATACATAACATTGAGAAGAAAGCTCAGCCTTATAACCGCAGTGAAATAAATGTTGATTGGGATATGTTTATTGAAAAACTATCAGAAAGCAACACAGAGCAGTATAATCTTTTAATTGCTAATCGTGATATTCTTTACGATAGTCAGCAAAAAGGCAACCTTGCCACAAAGAAGATGCCGTCTGTACTGGCAATCTGCCACAATGATATGGATAGCAAAAATGTTATGTGGAATGGTGCTGATTGCCGCATCATTGATTTGGAATGTCTTTGCTATTCAAGCCCGTTTGTTGAACTGTACGAAATGGCTTTATGTTGGTCAGGTTATGAAAACTGCAACATTGATTTCAATCTTTTCAAAGCACTTATCAAGTCCTATGCTGATAACGGTGGTGAACTGCCTGATGATTGGGAAACAATCTATTACAGCAGTTACGGACGTTTAGAGTGGCTTGAATATAACGTCAAGCGTGCTTTAGGTATTGATTGTGGCGAAGATGAAATTGAGATTGGTATTTCAGAAGTCTGTGAAACTATGGAGCATATAGTTTATTATCATAGTGTTAAGGATAGAATTTTGGAATGTCTAAAAAGTTTATAACAATATAAACTCTCTGTGGTGTCGGTGAAAACCGACACCATACTCTTTTTTTAGCCAACACGAACTTTTATTCTCAAAAACCTATTGACTTTTTATTTGAAAGCGTTATAATTATCCTATCAGTAACGACTCGTTACATTTAGATTTTTTGAGGTGAAATGTTATGAGAAGCAAAAGCAAGGCTCTGATGGATAAAATCTGTTCGTTCATTAACGAGTATTACAAGGCTAATCATCAGTCACCGTCTATCAATGTTATTGCAACGGCTGTGGGTATTTCCAAAACCACCGCATACAGATACCTTGTAGAAATGAATGAAAAAGGCATCCTTACCTATGACGGACAAACAATAGAAACATCACATACCGACAAATGCACTACAGGTTATTTCTCTGCTCCCATAGTTGGCTCTGTTCGTTGCGGTGACCCTGAGAGCGAGGAAGAGAATGTTGAAGAATATGTAAGCCTTCCTACCTCTATTTTTGGCACAGGTGAATTCTATATCCTTCGTGCTTTCGGTGATTCAATGATTGATGTGGGTATAAACGAAAATGACCTTGTTCTCATAAAGAAACAAGAAACTGCTGAAATTGGCAATATAGTTGTTGCACTTGATGAAAACAATGAGAATACACTCAAAACCTACGCAGGGATTGATGAAGAATCTAACTGTGCGATTCTTCGTTATGAAAACAAAAAAGCCTACCCCGGCAAAACAATCAAGGTGAAAAAGCTTGTTGTTCAGGGTGTGGCAAAGCATATTATTAAAGCTCTTTGAAAGGTTGGTGACTTTATTGAGTGGCAGAGTAATAATTTATGATGAGGGCAGATATAACATCACCCCCGAAGCAGAAGAAAAGCTGTTGAAATCACAGCAGGATGCAGAAAACGCAGTGAAAAAGGTAATCTACTGTCCTATCTGTGGAGCAAGGCTTATTGAGCTTTACTCGGATGACAGACCGATTATTCAAACAAAGTGCAGAAAATGCAAATTGGAGCAACCGATAAACACCGTGTATTTCCGAAGGGCAAAAAGCCGTTATTAAAATTGAATAACGACTCGAATCGTGCAAGCAGAGCAGGACCTTAACAGGCTGAAAAACTTCCAAGCGCCGTATGAAGTCTGAACTCAAAGGGATAACCATATCCTTTGTTCAGTTTCATCGGTGCTTTTTCTTTTTGTTAAATAAAAACTTTTATTTATATGTACCTTGAAAATTAAATGACCGTCTGAAAGTGATAAGACTTTGCTACGATATGAGCAAGGCAACGCTGCGGTGAGATTCCGGGGCAGGAACTATTTCGGGTGAAACGGCAAAAGAGACTTTTACGGCACTCTTAATGAAATTACCCTACTGACAAAATAAAACTTGTTACAGAGGAAAAAATCATCAAAAATCAACCCGAAATACTACAGTAAAGGAGTGATACTAATGGAAGAAAAGAAGCGTGGTCGTGGCAGACCGAGGCTTGATGTGCCGAATAGCAGATGTAGCCGCAGGCAAGCTGTTAACTCAATGTATGTGAACAAAGCTGCTCAGTTGATTTCGGAAGCGGCTGCCGAAATTCCCGACAAGTCATTACTTTGGTATTCTGACGAAACCACATGGACAATAAAATCAAAAGACGGAATTCTTGAACAAATCGGACGGATGTTAGTACAAGA
>JAZNTF010000229.1:0-5191 GCA_045591625.1 Candidatus Fimenecus sp. | reverse complement strand
ACTATGATTGTCCGTGAGCTTTTCTATAACACTCCTGCACGAATGAAATTCCTTAAAAAGGATGTTAGTGAGGGTAATTTCGTAGCCGCTGCAGTTGAAAAACTTGCACTTTCTCATCCTGAAATCAGTATCCGTTTTATTCGTGACGGTAAACAGGTATTTACAACCAACGGTGACGGAAATTTACAGAATGTATGCTTTTCTGCATTCGGAAAAGAGTTTTCAAACGGTCTTTTGAATGTTGATTCTGCAGTTGGTAATGTGTCGGTTTCAGGTCTTGTAACACCGCCATTTAATTGCCGTGGTTCACGTGGTATGCAATACTTTTTCGTAAACGGAAGAAGTGTTAAAAACACAACAATTATGGCTGCATTTGAAAATGCATATAAAAATAGCGTAATGGTTGGTAAATTTCCCGGTGGTGTACTCTTTATCACATTACCACCTGAGCTTGTAGATGTTAATGTGCATCCGTCGAAAATCGAAGTTCGCTTTTCAGATGAAAGAACAATTTTTGATGCGGTTTATCATTCTGTAAAAACTGCACTTAACGAAAGCACAGCACTTAAACAGGCTGTTTTACTCGAAAAAAAACCAACATTCAATGACTTTATTGTAAAGCCACAACAGGAGTTCAAACAGACAACAGTACAAGAAAATATAGCATTTACAGAAAAGGTTTTAAAACCACTTTCCGAAATACCATTTGTTGTAAATGATGTTAAAACAGAATATTCAGCAGATGTTAATGACGACCCATTTAACATAGAATTTCCTATTGCAAAGCCTATCGTAAAACCTGTTGCAGAGCCGATTTCAACACCAAAAACTGAAGAAATCAAGGCTGAAAGCACAATCCGTCTTATTGGTGAAGCATATAAAACATATATCCTTGTTGAGGTTGACGGAACTCTTTGTGTAATCGATAAACACGCAGCACACGAGAGAATTCTCTTTAATAAACTCAAGAAGGAATCACAAAATAGTGGCAGTCAGATACTTTTAGCACCTGTGACAGTTTCTCTCGGAAAAGAAGAATATGTTGCAGTAACCGAAAATCTTGAAACAATCGCAAAAGCAGGTTTTGAAATCGAAGATTTCGGTAACGGCACAGTAATTGTCCGTAGTTGTCCAATGGATTTGGAGGATTGTGAAATCGTACCACTTATCGGTGAAATCGCAGAATACATAATAAAAAATCGTCGTGATATAACCAATGAACACCTTGATTGGATTTATCACAATGTTGCTTGTCGAAGTGCCATTAAAGCAGGGGATGAAAGCTCTGATTTGGAGCTTTTAGCACTTGCAAAACAAGTCGTAAGCGATAACGAAGTAAGATTCTGTCCTCACGGTCGACCTGTGATGATAGAGCTTTCAAAATATGAATTAGAAAAACAGTTTGGTAGAGTATAAAAATGAAAAAAATTCCCGTTATTGCAGTTGTGGGGCCAACAGCTTCAGGAAAAACATCCTTGTCAATAGAAATTGCAAAGAATTTCTCGGGACAAGTTGTGTCGGCCGACTCAATGCAGATTTATGAAAAAATGAATATTGCAACTGCAAAGCCAACTTTGGAAGAAATGCAAGGAATTCCTCATCATCTTATCGGCTTTCAGCCAATTGACAAAAAGTTCAGCGTTGCAGAATATGTAAGTCTTGCAAATGAATGTATTGAAAGGATTTATAATACAGGTGACCTGCCTGTTGTAGCAGGTGGTACAGGGCTTTATGTTGACTCTCTTTTGCAGAATATTCAATTTTCAAAGGAAGAAGATAATTCGGAAATTCGTAATGAGTTAACTGACCTTTTTGATGAAAAAGGTGCAGAGTTTATGCTTGAGGCTTTACGAAAAATTGACCCTGAAACTGCAGAAAGATTACATCTTAAAGATAAAAGTAGAATTATCCGTGCTCTTGAAATTTATAAGCTTACAGGCAAAACAATGACGGAGCAAAAAATTCTTTCTCGTGAAGAAGAATCACCGTATGATGTCTTATACATTGGTATTAATTATCGTGATAGAAACGTGCTTTATGACCGAATTAATCTTCGTGTGGATTTGATGATTGAAAACGGTCTTTTAGAAGAAGCAAAGGAATTTTATGATGCATCATCAGACACAACAGCTTGTCAGGCAATAGGATATAAAGAATTAGCACCATATTTCAATAGTGAAAAGTCACTTTCGGAATGTGTTGAAAAATTAAAACAGGAAACAAGACACTATGCAAAGCGTCAGCTTACATGGTTTCGTAAAAATGAAAGTATTAACTGGATATATCCTGATGATTATTTGTCAGTTGATGATATGTATAGAACAGTTTTTGACTTAATAAATGATTTTTTAAGGAGGTACACAGATAATGGGAACTAAGATTAACAATAAAATAAAATATATATTTCTTTCTTTTGTCGGTGTGCTGATTATTGCATATTTCGTTTATCAGATTGTGCAAATGAATACAGTACCATATAAAACAGAAATAGCGCTTCAGAGAGATATGCAAACAATTATCAAAACAGAGGCTTTTATTGTAAGGGATGAAACATACATTACAACCGACAATGCAGGCGGAACAGTTGTTTCTGTTGCTGAGGACGGAAAAAGAGTTGCAAGTGGAGATACTGTCGCGGTTGCTTTTCCAAATGCAGAAAGTGCATCTTCTTATGTTCGTGTAAAAGAACTTGAGAAGGAAATTGAGTACTATAAGCAGCTTAAAAACAGAGTTGGTATCGGTACAAATGCACCATCATCATATAGTAAGCTTATTGACGATGCTTGCGTTTCATTTATAACAGAATCAAGGGAAGCAATCGGAAGTAATTTTGATGTTGCTCTCACCGATTTAAGAGATGCTATTACTGCTCGTCAGTTAGCTGTGGGTGAAGAGATTGTTGTTGATTCAAAACTTGCTGAATTAGAAGCAGAGTTACTTGCGATTAATAGCGGTAGCGTTAATTATTCGGATATTTCGTCGCCAAATTCAGGTTATTATATTGGCTCTGCAGACGGATTTGAAAACACTGTAGAATATGATAAAGTTACTACATTGAATTGTAAGGATATCGCAAATTTACTTGAATCTGAGAAACAGGAAGTTCCCGGTAATGTAATGGGTAAGCTGGTTGATGAATTTGCTTGGTATTTTGTGTGCTCAATTCCATATAACGAGTCAGGCAAAATTGCAGTAGGTAAATCAATTAAAGTTAATGTTCCGAACACATCAGTAGGAACAATAAACTGTACGGTTATGCATAAGGGTGAAAGAGAGGGTGATGATATACCTCTTATCATCAAGTGTAATGTTATGAATCGTGATGTTGCAAATCTTCGAATTCACGAGATTGAAATTATTATTGACGATTACATAGGTATGAAAATCAATAATAAAGCAATTCGTGAGCTTGATGGTGAAAAGGGCGTATATGTTCAACGAGGTAACATTATTCAGTTCAGAAAAATTAATATAATTTATTCTGCAGAGGATTATTCTGTTGTTGAATGTGTAAACGACTATGCGTATATCCAACAGTATGATTCAGTTATTACGGAAGGTGTTGATTTGTATGATGGAAAAGTCGTATCTTGATAAAAGAAAAGCAGATATTGAGTATAATCTCGACGTGATAAATGAAAAAATTGCTGAAAGCGCAATTAAAAGCGGACGAAATCCATCGGATGTTGTTCTTATGGCTGTTACAAAAACTGTTGACCCGGTTTTCATAAATTATGCACTTGATTATGGTGTTAAAATGATTGGTGAAAATCGAGTTCAGGAGATGCTTCGCAAAAAGCCGGATTTACATCTTGACGGAGTTGAAAAACACCTTATCGGACATTTACAGACCAATAAGGCAGGTCAGATAGTCGGCGAGGTTGATATGATTCAATCCGTTGACTCTGTAAAGATTGCAAAGGAAATTGCAAAGCAATCAATCAAAAAGGGTATAATTACAGATGTTTTACTTGAGATTAATATTGGTGAAGAAGAAAGCAAAACAGGTTTTTCTAAAAATGAATTTTTAGAAAGTATTTATGAAATTTCAGAAATAGAGGGTATTTCGGTTAAAGGATTGATGACAATACCCCCAATTTGCGAAAATAACACAAAACTTTGTAAATTTTTTGAAAATATATACAATATCTATGTTGACATATATGCAAAAAAGTTAGATAATATATCTATGAATATTTTGTCGATGGGTATGTCGGGAGACTATGAACAGGCAATTTTATGTGGGTCAAATCTTGTAAGAATCGGTTCTTCAATTTTTGGTCCTAGAATATATTAATAGGAGGATTACACAATGAGCTTTTTAGACAAAATCAAAAATATTGTAAATGTTGATGAGGATGGATACTATCCAGACGATGATGTAGATACAGGAGCATTTATCAGTTCAGACAATTTTGATGTTCCGGAGGAAAAGGTGGTTAGACCACAGCGTAGAACTATCAGAAATACCGAGGATAAAGTTGTTAATATTCATACTACAGCACAGCTTCAGGTTGTACTTGCAAAACCAGAAAAATTTGAAGAGGTTCGTGGTATTGCAGATAATCTTAATGAAAAGAGAACTGTTGTATTAAACCTTGAATCAGTTAGTAAAGATGTTGCACGTCGTCTTATCGACTTCCTTACAGGTGTTGCTTATGCAAACAATGGTCAGATTAAGCGTGTAGCTAACAGCACATTCATTATCACTCCATATAATGTTGATGTTATGGGTGACTTGCTTGACGAACTTGAAAACAATGGTATGTTTTTCTGATAATTTAATTAAATTATAGTATTGCCATAGGCAGAATGGGGAAGGATATTTATGCTTACACCTGATAAAATCAGACAAAAATCATTTCAGACAACAGGACGTGGCTCCTATCGTGCTGAAGATGTTGATGCTTTCTTTGTAGAAGTATCTTCAGCTTATGAACAGATGTATAGAGAAAATGCTGATTTAATCAAGAAAATCAGTATTCTCGCAAAAAAAGTAGAAGAGTATCGTGCAGATGAAGATAGCCTTAAGATGGCTCTTCTCAAAGCACAGAAACTTGCTGATAATATTGTTGCAGAGGCTAAGGAGACAGCTGCAAACGAGGTTTCTTCTGTAAAATCAGAAACAGACAAGCTTCGTGCTGATGCTGCTGCCGATGCTGCTGCATTAGAAATGAATGCTAAGAATGAA
>JAZNTF010000228.1:0-2722 GCA_045591625.1 Candidatus Fimenecus sp. | reverse complement strand
CTGTGAAGGCTTCGGCGTAGAAAAAATCTACACAGATTACACAAAAATCATTGAGGACAAAGAAATTGATGCAGTTCTTGTTTGTTCATCAACTGACACACACGCTCCAATTTCTATTGAAGCAATCAACGCAGGCAAACACGTATTCTGTGAAAAACCACTTGCAAATACAGTTGACAAGATTCTTGAAATTGCAGAAGCGCTCAAGGCTCATCCTGAATGTAAATTCCAGGTAGGCTTCAACCGTCGTTTTGACCACAACTTTGCAGCAGTACGTAAGGCTTATGACGACGGCAAAATCGGTGAAGCACAGATTCTTAAAATCACATCTCGTGACCCACAGGCACCACCAGTCGGCTACTGTGCAGCAAGCATCTTCCTTGATATGACAATTCATGATTTCGATATGGCTTGCTTCCTTACAAACAGTGATGTTGAAGAACTTTATGTTTATGCAGATGCTCTTATCAACCCAGGCATCCGTGAATACGGTGACTTCGATACAGCTATTATTTCAATGAAAATGGCTAACGGTGCTCTTGCGGTTATCGATAACTCTCGTCAGGCTATGTACGGTTATGACCAGAGAGCAGAGCTTTTCGGTTCAAAGGGTATGGTAGCAACTGCTAACGATACACTCTCAACTGCAGTTGTTGCAGATGCTAACGGTGTAACAGGTGAAAAACCACTCTATTTCTTCCTTGAAAGATATATGGGCTCATTTGCAGAAGAAGTAAGACAGTTCGTTGACTGTTGTGTAAACAACAAGGAAACTCCTGTTGGTATCCACGCAGGCTTACAGTCAGTTAAGATTGCTCTCGCTGCTGAAAAATCAGCAAACGAAGGCAGACCTGTTAAACTTTCAGAAATTCAGTAATTAAAAAAGTGGTGGGTATAATCCCACCGCTTTAATTAAAGGAATGATTTAAAATGTCTATTGAAAAAGGCAGAGAATATTTCCGTCAGTTCGGTATGGAAGACCGAGTTCAGGAATTTGAGGTTTCAAGTGCAACAGTTGAACTTGCTGCACAGGCTCTCGGTGTTGAGGGTGCAAGAATTGCAAAAACGCTTTCATTTATGGTGGGTGAACAGCCGATTCTTATCCTCATGGCAGGAGATGTTAAAGTAGATAACTCCAAGTACAAGGGATTTTTCCACACAAAGGCTAAAATGATGTCACCTGAACAGCTTGAAGAATTCGTAGGTCATCAGATTGGTGGCGTTTGTCCTTTCGGTATTAAGGATGGCGTTGAGGTTTATCTTGACGAGTCAATGAAACGCTTCGAAACTGTTTTCCCTGCAGTGGGTAGCAGTAACAGTGCCATTGAACTCACAATCGAGGAGCTTGAAAAATACTCAAACTACAAAGAATGGGTAGAGGTATCCAAACCAATTGAATAAAAAATATGGACGATTCATCACGAACCGTCCTTTTTTATGACTTATTTTGTAGTTTTTCAAAGCGTTTTATCATTAATAAAGCAAGTATAATTGCCCCAAGCTCTGAAATAATATCCAACATATCAAAGGTACCATTTATAACACCGTTAATCTGCAGAAGTTCAATTGTAACTGCAAAAAGTGAAGAGGTGGCAGTAGTAATTATCAAGGGCTTTTTGAACACCCTGAAACAAAGGTACAAGGCAAATGTGAGGGAATAAGCCCAAAGCATATCACAAGCCCAACAGGTAATGAAGCGATGAAAGGCATTGTCATAATAGATGTAAGGCAATGAAATCCCAAAAATGTCTGTGAATGCAGTGTTAATGTATGTGGTTTTGTAGCAAAAAAGGTAAATCCCAAGCCCAAGGACAAGCGGAACACCGATATTTAAAAGATAAAAAGTGAATTTCTTTTTCAAGATAAAAATCCTTTGTCTACATAATATTTTACAAAAAGTTTACTGTAAAATAAAGTAAAAGTCAATATTATGAATTAGTATAAAATGATAACTGCCAGTAGTAGAGGTTGTTATAAAAAAGACGATTCATTATAAATCGTCTTTTTAGTAAAGAAATAATCAATTATGGCTAAACGAAATTTGACTAAAAAACATAAAATTCATAAATATTTTTAATTAAAGTCCATCTACAAACCCTTCAACGGAGTCTTTAACGTCGTCAGAATCCATGCCAAAAGCATCACCTACAATTTCAGCATCACGATCATAACTTGACGAACCAGAAGAGGAACTACCACTTGTGCTACCAACTGCGAAAAATGCGAAAGTAGCAAGGATACTTACGGCCAAAAGTAATGCAATAATTTTTTTCATAACAAATTCTCCTTTTTTGACAAAAACTGTCATTTTTTTATTTTGTAGCTACATTCTACTGCAAAATGCAGTAAATGTCAATACTGCATTTTGTTGTAGCATATACTATTATCGGTGATGATAAATGTATAAGAGAATTCGTGATTTACGAGAAGACAATGATTTAACACAAAAACAGGTGGCTGAAATTTTGCATTGTTCACAACAGGTTTATAGTAATTATGAATTAGGACAAAGAGATATTCCAACTGCAATTTTAATTGCCCTTGCCCAATATTATAAAACATCAACAGACTATATTTTAGGTTTGACCGATAAGAAATAACCTCTCAGGTTTTTACTTGGGAGGTTGTTTCATTTTTTGTGAAAAGGAAAATTGGAGTTTAACGGGGATAAACCGATTGTTTGTTTTCGGCTCCCTCTGACGAGGGAGCTGTCGAGCGAAAG
>JAZNTF010000227.1:0-3522 GCA_045591625.1 Candidatus Fimenecus sp. | reverse complement strand
AATGGATCATTGTCATCATTTTGCTGCTGTCCGCTGGAATGAGAAAGATATTCAAAGTGATAATCTTCGGCTTTAATCAAAGCAATTCCATGTGATTTAGCATATTCAATTGCACCACTTTGAAAATCACTAGTAGAAATTAAAATACCTTTTTGTGCACCGATGCTTTCAAGTTTCCGATGTAAAATAGCAACCTTATCTCTATTTACCCTATTTTTGTATTTCTTGCATTCGCATAAAACTTTATGATGTACTCCCAACGCAGTATATTCAACATAAACATCAATTTGATATTTACCATCAGGTGCTTTGATTTTTGTATCGTGCGTTATTTTAAAATTTTGCAACTTTTCTTTTTCTGCAAAACCTTTCAAAAAATCGCAACAATACTTCTCAAATTCTGTTGGTGTAAGCTCATAAATACTTTTACGTTCCATTCAACCACCTTTAATTCTTTAGCTTGCTTTATACAGTTCTTCTTCCAATTCTTTTATCGCTTTAAGATAGCCGTCCTTACCGCCAAAATAGTTAGCAATTTTTGAAGGTTTACCAAACTTCTTGAACGGGTCGAGTTGAAGAATTTCTGTCTTTTCAATTTCATAAATACCGGTGTTCATATATTTATCAAGTAAAGCTTCAAGCACTTCTCTTGCTACACCGCTGTATTTGCTCAGAAAATCACGCTTTTTAACATTGTTTGCTCTCTCTCGGCGGGTAAGCGGCTTCTGATCATAAGCAACATGACAAATGAAGTCAAAGTCATCTACATCGCTCATTCCTTGATCTGCCTTCATCTGCTCAAGGTCAATACCTTGTTCTCTCAACAATTCACGAATAGCTTCTTTCTTTTCTTCGCCTGTCCATTTAAGAATGAAGTTATCAAGGGAAGCGTATTTGCCGAGGATGTTTGACTTTGTATAATCAACAATGCTTTCCTGACGAAGAAGTTTTCCATCAGAATCATATACCTCTACACGTTTACCGATGATATGAACATCGCAACCGTTTTCATCAACAATGGGTTTGATTCTTGGCTGTGGAGGAGTGTCGGGACCTGTGCCTCCTCCGGGTGTGTCAGGTCCTGTTCCGCCTTTCTTCTTCGGGTTTGGATCATATCCGTCAACCATCTCAATAGGTCCATCCCAATCAGGGTCAGAGAACAGTCTTGTAACATTACGGAAGTCCATAACAACAAAGTGACTCTTACCGTCTTTTTCTCTGAGACGAGTACCTCGACCAATAATTTGCTTGAATTCGGTCATCGAGCTTATCATCTCATCGAGTACAATAAGCTTAGTCATTTTGCAGTCAGCACCTGTTGAAAGGAGCTTTGATGTTGTGGCAATAACAGGACCTTCGGGATTAACCGAAATAAAATATTTCAATTTGCTCTTACCGTAAGGATCTGAACCGGTAATTCTGACTACATAGTCAGGATTATCTTTACACATATCAGCGTTAAGATTGGTAAGAGCAGTTCTCATTCTGTCTGCATGGTCTTCGTTAGCACAGAACACGATAGTTTTCTGCATTCTGTCAGTGCTTTTAAGATATTCTGTTATCTCTTTTGCAACCTCATAAGTACGGTCTTCAAGAATAATGTTGTAATCAAAATCACTGTTGGTGTAAATTCGGTCTTCAATTTCATTGCCAAATTTATCTCTCTGACCATAACACGGACGCCAACCTTCGCCAATGTCCGTTTTGATATTTATAACTTTAAAAGGTGCAAGGAAACCGTCTTCAATGCCTTCACGAAGGCTATATGTATATATAGGCTCACCGAAGTAATCAATATTTGAAATATACTTTGTTTCCTTTGGTGTTGCTGTCATACCTATCTGAGTTGCAGATGAGAAATATTCAAGAATTTTACGCCAGTTACTATCTTTCTTAGCGGAACCTCTGTGACACTCATCAACAATAATGAGGTCAAAGAAATCTTTGCTAAACAACTGTGCAAAACGTTCTACTGCATCTTCACCTGAGGTTTCATCTTCTTCATCAGCATTATTACCTGCAAGTTGCTGATAAAGTGAAAAATACACTTCATGCGAAGTTATCGTAACAGGATCATCTTTTGCAAAATTTATTTTATGAATCGTTTTTTCAAGAGGAGCAAAATCCTGTTGAATAGACTGGTCAACAAGAATGTTTCTATCTGCAAGATATAAAACCTTTTTCTTCAAGCCACTTTTGAGCAAACGATAAACAATCTGAAATGCAGTATAGGTTTTACCCGTACCTGTTGCCATTACAAGCAACAAACGGTCTTGTCCCTTAGCAATAGCTTCTACAGTACGGTTGATAGCATTGCGCTGATAGTAACGAGGGGCATAAGTATTCTGACTGGAATAATAGGGCTGTTCAATAATTTTTCTTTCGTTATCAGAAATGCCCTCACCATCGTTAGCTCCGACTTCCCAACGTGCAGTCAACTCCTCAACTGTTGGGAACTCGTCCATCGCTAATGTTCTTTCTTTACCTGTAAGGAAATCATACTCTTGAAAGCCATCACCGTTGGAGCTATATGCAAAAGGAACGTCAAGCATCAATGCATATAATTTTGCCTGCTGTAAGCCATAAGAAATAGAATGATTATTATCCTTAGCCTCAACAATGGCAATGGGTTTATATTTGTTAAGATATAAAACATAGTCAGCCTTTTTCGGCTTTTCTCTTGCAACGAGATTGCCTTTAATATTAACTCGACCGTCAGTTATTCTTGTTTCCATAGTGATACGGTCAAGACCCCATTTGCTTTGAATAGCAGGAGATATGTAATGAAGTTTTATATCTTCTTCAGTCATTTGTTTTTTATTTAATATGGGACCCATTTTGTGTCCTCCTTTAATCATATCTTGTACAGAACAGTTTAATTTTACTGATTATCTTCCGCTACAAATTCCATAATATCATCCACACCACAATTCAATGCAGCACAGATTTTGCCGAGGGTTTCGACGGTGACGTTTTCACCCTTACTCATTTTTGTGATTGTGTAGTTGCTGATATCAGCGACCTTTGCAAGGTCTTTTTTCTTCATATCGTGGTCAATCAAGAGTTTCCAGAGTTTTTTATAACTAACAGCCATAAGTACACCTCTTAAATATAATAATCCACTTATTATTATAACAATCGAAAACTAATATTGCAACAAAAAATCGAGTTAAAACTACATTCATTCACAAAATGATGACAATTAATCTTATTATATAACAAAAATTTTTGATAAAAAAAGAACTGACCGATTTATAATCAGTCAGTTCAAATATATATTTAGTCACAAGCTTAGTCACAGAGTGTGAAATAATTCTCAAAACCCTTAAAAATCAAGGGTTTTTAAAAAACTTGGTATTATTCCCACTCGATTGTGCCGATGGGCTTTGGTGTGAGGTCGTAGAGCACTCTATTGATGCCTTCTACCTCGTGGGTGATACGGTCTGTGATGTGGTGAAGAAGTGCATAGG
This sequence comes from Candidatus Fimenecus sp., assembly GCA_045591625.1. GTDB lineage: Bacteria > Bacillota > Clostridia > Oscillospirales > Acutalibacteraceae > Fimenecus. The sequence goes on along the minus strand of JAZNTF010000227.1, from coordinate 52 downwards.
GAATTTCTTCAATTGTAGCAGACATAGCATCTGTTGTATTAACAGCGCGGAT
>JAZNTF010000226.1:0-4162 GCA_045591625.1 Candidatus Fimenecus sp. | reverse complement strand
TAATATTTTCGCTTTCCTTTTTCATTCCGAACGCTATCGCCAATGAAATCGGTCCAACTCTTCCAAAGTACATTGTTGCAATAATTATAATTTTACCCATAAAATTCAATGTTGGAGTAAAATTCCTTGTAAGACCAACCGTTGCTGTGGCACTGACTGTTTCGTAAATAATATCAAGGAAATCACCGTTGCTTACAGTTGAAAGTAAAACAGTTGATGTAATCATTACCGCAAGTGAAGTAACAAAAACAGCAACAGCTTTCTTAATTGAATTTTCAGAAATCCGTCTATTAAAAGCATCAACCGTTCTTTTATTTCTGACTACAGAAACTGCTGTCAGCAAAAGAAGCAACAAAGTCACAGTTTTAATACCGCCGGCAGTACCAACCGGAGAACCACCCACAAACATCAACAGAAGAGAAACAACTGCCGACTGATTTGTAAGATTTTCCTGCGGTATTGTTGCAAATCCGGCTGTTCTTGTTGTTACAGACTGAAAAAATGATGCTTCTATCTTCTCCACAAACGAATAGTTTTGCATCGTCTGTGGATTGTTGTATTCAAACAAGAAGAACAATACCGTTCCTGAGATGATTAAAAAAACAGTAACGGACAATGCGATTTTACTGTGCAGTGTAAGAAATCTCCAGTGTCTGCATTTCTTATCCTTAATAATCCTCAATAAATCCCACCATACTACGAAGCCTATGCCGCCGAATATAATCAATATTGAGGTTGTTATGTTTATAATCGGATTCAAAGCATAATCGTACAGGCTGCTTTCGGCGATGATGTCTATACCTGCATTACAAAAAGCAGAAACAGAATTAAATACCGATATCCAAATACCTTTTGCACCAAACTCAGGAACAAATACCGTCATATAGAGAAGAGCACCTATTCCTTCAATGATGAATGTTCCGACCATTACCTTTTTAATGAACTTAACCATTCCCGACATCGTGTTCAGATTAAACGAATCCTGAATTAAAATCCTGTTAGCAAGACTAATTCTTTTGCCAAGCATCACTAATATCCCTGTTGCAATTGTGATTACACCAAGACCTCCTATTTGTATAAGCAGAAGAATTATAACCTGCCCGAATACGCTCCATGTTGAAACAGTCGGAAGGGTTACAAGACCTGTAACACAAGTCGCCGTTGTCGATGTAAAGAGTGCATCAATGTACGGAACGGATTTTCCTGTTGCCGAACTTATCGGTAAAGCAAGCAAGAGGCTTCCTACAAAAATAATTGCAAGAAATCCTATCAGCACAATATGTGTAGTCGATAAATGTTTTATTTTTCTTTTCATTTTATCACTTTCCAGATTTCATATTATTTTCTTTTAGCAGAATTGATTCATCAGTATTGAGTAACATACTTCCTACTATCTCCATAACTTCTCTTTCATCTGCTTTTCTTATGTATGTACATTCGCAAGACTCACACTCAGCCAGATGGTAATCGGCTTTATACACCATTCCGCATTTTTCACATATGTATATCATACAAGAGCCTCGTCACTAACTTCTACAACGTCTTCAATTTGGCAATCAAGTGCCTTACATATTTTTACAAGCACAGTCAAAGCCACAACTTCATTTTTGTTAAGTTTCGTTAATGTTGTTGATGAGATACCTGCAAGCTCCATTAAATCATGTTTACGAATTTTCTTCTTTTTAAGTGTTTCCCATAGTCTTTGATATGTTACCATAGCACTCACCTTTGCTATAAAATCATTATGTTTTTATTATACACTTATTCGACAAAAAAATCAAGACTTCACTTGATTTTACATTTTATTTTACTATTGAGGTAGAATCGTAATCATCTCATTGTCAATGCACAATTCGACAACATCTCCGTTGCATAGTCTTAATGTCTTTATTGCCAATACATTTAGCTCCACAAAGTTTTCAAGTAATATGTACTTTGTTTCTTTACCTTCTTCTTCAAAGTAACCAAATATCTTATCATCATCTACATTATTCATAATTAGCTTGATGCTATCTTCTTCAAGGCTATATATTACCTTCTTACCAATATTTTGCTTACAGCTTTTATACAACAAAGGCAATTCAATTTTATTATCCTTAACCTCAACAAAGCAATGAACTATTGGCTCAATAATATCATGATATTCCTCCGAATCTAATTCTCCGGTTGCCCACAACTCTCTTAACAACTCATAATCATCTGTCATCTCACAAAAATTGTGGTTCGCTTTTGCTTCCTCAAAATCTTGTCTCAACATTCTTTCAACTCTTTCGTACTTCATCTTTAAAATTCATCCTTTCGTTTTATCCTTCACTATATATAACGATTAAGAACACAAAAATTGGACAAAATTCTTCAAAAAAATTTATTTTCAGCACTTTTACCAAAAAGAACTTGTTTGTTTTATAAAAAAAGACGGACAGACTACCGCCATTATGCAGTAGCCTGTCCTATACTATTAACTTTTTTCGCATCCGAGCTTTAATGCCCTAACAAGCATTTTTCCAAATTCTTCTTCCGGAATATTACTTGCTTTTGATACATTTTCAACCGCCTGTAGAAAGTTTGCAAGCAGGTCCTTCTGGTCCTCAATCATGGCCATACTGTTAAGAACCATCTTACAGTTTCTCTCGAACAATTCTTTTTCGATATCCACCATTATCACCTCCGATGCAGTGTCCCGAAGCTGCTTACTAAAGCTATCTTCAATACCACATACAATTACACTTTTCTTCTTCTCTTTCAGACATTTGACTACTGTCTGAAAATGACCATCCCCTGTAAAAAGAATGTATGTATCTATCCCCTTCTGTTGTTCTAATGTCTGATAGATATAATCAAGCATAATAAAGTCAGTCATATCCTTTTTCTTGCGCATAAAGGTGTTACTTGTTTCTATAACAGTATTCGTAATGCTCCTGACCTTATGGAGATCACCGGCAATGTTCTCATGCGAAAAATCACCAAACACCATTATGTCTTTCAGTTCAAACCTTTTCGTTATTTCATCCTTCCATCGTTGCAGATTTGGGTACAGGTTAAACCTTTCTTTACACGAATAAAACCAATACTCGTAATCTACAAATGCAATCGCTTTTTTCTTTTTATTCCTGAACAATTTTATCATCTTCTTTTCCTCCTTCGTTAAATCCCAATTCTTCTTCGATTTTGTCAAATTCATTATGAATTTTATCTAATGCTAAGTTTTCATTTATTGCTGTTTCAAGTATCTTCAACAATCTACTTCTGTAGCTCATATAATATCTGTGTTTCTCTGTTGTTTCCGCAGTGAGAGGTCGTCTAATAAGTTCTTCTATCAGACCTATAATTTTATTATCTATTTCCGACTTTCTGGCAAGCATCTTGTCTACTTCTTTTATGAACTCAATTTCTTCTGTACTTAAATTACATCCGCAATCCTCTGCATTTGCATTATTCACAAAAAATTTCTTGCATTTGACGCACTGAGTAATTCTTATTTTTTCATGTATCGAAAACAGCAGATCAAGCAAAATGACACGTGAAAACATATCTGTCTTGAATGTTGTATGCACCTTGTATTCTTCAAAGCATTTGAGGTACCATTCGACAAGTTCCGGTGCCACCATCAATGCCCATCTTGTTGCCTGTTCATTCTTCCAATCTGCGTATTCCTCTTTGCCTTTACCGAAATATATAAGCAGGTATTGCATTGCTTCTCTTCTCAAATACTTTCTGTCTTCTTTTCCTATAAGGCATTCAACTGCTTCACTCTCTTTTTTTGCTGTTTGACACATAATCTCGCCTATTGGATAAACATGTTCCTTGTCATCACACTTTACACTAATCTTTCCATCTCTAAAATTAACACTATATTTCATTGTTTAATTCCTCCTATTTTTAATTTTAATAATTAAAGGTGCATATCACACTGTATCAAACAGTATGCTCTGCACCTTTGACAAACACCCACTTTGATGGATGATGATTATAAATAAATTAAATTTTGTTTTCGGGTTATTGGAATAAAAAAGCATAGGCTTTTACACGACCTATGCTTTCTAATCATTCTTTTTCTTTTCCCTTTTCTGTTCACGCATGATTTCATTACATCTTTTCATCATATCGTCAATTCCATCATCTCGTATGAAATCCCGCTCCACTGTTCCGATAGAAACCTCTA